>CAZQLJ010000154.1:0-4437 GCA_964594085.1 uncultured Clostridium sp. | reverse complement strand
CGTAATTACTGTGCCGAAGGACGTGTGGCCGGTGCGGTTCTCGTAGGCAAGATCTGGATGATCCCCGAGAATGCTGAAAAGCCAATTCGCAAAACCCGCAGTGATGCCGCACCCGAAACATTGCTTGATATATTGCAGAGAGAAAAGAATACGTCTCTGTCAGGTGGCATCTACCACAAAGTTCAAATTGAGTTGACCTACAATTCAAATCACATCGAAGGTAGCCGTCTGACTCATGACCAGACGAGATACATTTTTGAAACCAATACCATCGGTGCAACAAACGATAACGTGAACGTGGATGATATCGTAGAGACCTCGAACCATTTCCGTTGCATTGATCTGGTGATTGAAAATGCCACAAATATTCTGACCGAGGGATTCATCAAGGAATTGCACCGTGTTCTCAAGAACGGCACTTCCGATAGCCGTCAGTCCCGGTTTGTTGTTGGCGATTATAAAAAGCTTCCCAACGAGGTGGGCGGCAGAAATACCACACTTCCCGAGAACGTGGCCGCCGAAATGAAATCTTTGGTGGCAAGTTACAATGCGGAGAAGGAAAAGACGTTTGAAGAGATCCTTGATTTCCATTATCGCTTTGAACGTATCCACCCTTTCCAAGACGGAAACGGACGTGTTGGCAGATTGATTCTTTTCAAGGAGTGCTTGCGCAATAATATCGTTCCGTTTATCATCGATGAGGAACTTAAGATGTTCTATTACCGTGGGCTGTCCGAGTGGACACGAGAGCGCGGATATCTGACAGACACATGCATCGCTGCACAAGATAAGTTCAAGAGATACCTTGACTATTTCAAAATCAAATATTGATTTTATAAGAGATCGTTTCGGCGGTCTCTTTTTATTAAATTGTCAAGCGTTGTTGACAAAGCTTTTAAATTGTGATATAATAGATTTGCGACACAATTGAATACAATGCACCGAAAGTGTACATTTTTACTTATGGTAAAAATGTATGCTCTGTTTTGTATACTTTCGGTGAGATCGTAACAATTCAATTGTGTCGCAACAATGAGGCATGCGTTTTTCGGTGCGCAGCTTCGGTTGCGCACTTTTTTAATCCAATGATTATCTGAAATATATGAGGTGAACTATGAATGAAAATATTCCCGAAAAGGTGATAGACGTTACCGGTGCAGAGCTTACACCAAGAAACCCTGCCGTTTGTCTTGGCAACGGCGAGCAGGGATTTGAGTGCTGTTGCGACGAGTGCGACTACTTTTTGCTTTGTTTTCCCGAATCAGATCGTTTAATATGAGAGCTTTTTATAAAGGAAGCTCATAACAAAACCCCCGACCGTGCGGTCGGGGGTCTTCCTTTATTAATTAGCTTCTTCTTTATTCTTACCGAAAATTCTCTTAATGAACTGTCTTGTAGTCATTTCCTTTTTAGTAAATGCGCGGTAGATGTTGCCCCAATGGCGCACTATCAGCACGGCGCTTGTCAGCGCAGCGATGACTGTGAGGGGCACAAGGTAGGGGGAGCTTATGTTTCTGAATGCAGTTACGAAGGGGAACAGGATTGCCGCCGACGCGGTCAGCGCGATGCCGTAGTTGAGAACGAACGCGCATATAAGTCCTATAACGAGCAGAAGAAGGAAGATCAGCGGGTCGAACGCGAGGATCATTCCGCCGTACGCCGCGAGTCCCTTGCCGCCGCGGAACTTCAGGTAGAAGGGGAACATGTGGCCGAGCACTGCCGCACTTCCTGCGAGCAGTCCTGTCAGCATTGCCATCTCCTTGAAGAGCAGCTTGGCGATGATGACCGATGCCGCGCCCTTGGCGATGTCGAACAGCATTACGATCGCGCCGAATTTTTTGCCGAGCACAAGCGTCGTATTGGTCGCGCCGAGGTTTTTCGTTCCTGTTTTGCGAAGATTTATTTTTTTAATTTTTGCGATCAGCGCCGCGGGGCTTATCGAACCGAGCAGGTAGCCGATGATTATTGAGATAGCGTATTCCATAAAATTTTCCATTCCGCCGAGTGATCGGCACAATTTATCTCGCAAATTTATTTTCCATTATTATACAATATTTTTTGCCATTTTTCAAGTCCTTTAACAAAATGTTTTAAAATTTCATCTTATTAAGTTAATGTTAAATTTCCGTCGCTTTGTCGGCGGCGATTGACACGTGACGATTTTTGTGGTAAAATAAGTTATATTTTGAAGTAATGAAGGTTTTTGAAATGACTGAAAAGATCAACGGCTTATCGGACAGTGAGCTTGACGCTCTTTACGACTCGGCGCGCGCGTGCGTTCTCGAGTCCGACGGAGTGCTTGACGACTCCGAAGAACAACGCTTACTTGAGCTTCTCGATGCGATCGAGGACAAGATAACCGAATATGAAAGACTTCGCCTGCGCCTTGGCAGGATCGTCGACTACGACCGACTCAAGAAAAAGGGATTTGAGGCGTCATCTCTGCGTGAATTTGACAAAGAGGACGGAGAATACGTCGAGAGGATCGAGCGCTACTATGCCGACAATCTCAAAAAGCGGCTTTATATGTTCGGATACCCTGCGAATATGGAGGATTATTCCTATTCGACGGGATATTTGCGCCATCTTGAGAGCAAAATGTATCTGATGAACAACTGCGGAGACCCTTATCAGAAGGGAAACTACGGTATGGATTCAAAGTCCACCGAGAAGAAGATAATCCGCCTCGTTGCCGAGAATTTCGGCATTTCGGAGGGCAATTATTGGGGTTACATAACCTCGGGCGGTACGGAGAGCAATTTCTGGGGTATTCGCGAGGGATTTAACCGTTTGCCTGCGGGCAAGCTTTATTTCTCGGCAGAAACGCATTACAGTGTTGAAAAGTACGTTTTCGACGGAGAGAGAAGGGACAGATACCCTTACGAGATCATACCGACCGACGAGCACGGTCGAATTTCGGTCGAAAAGCTTATCGAGGCGGTCAAGCGCGACCGCGAGGACGGTGTTGAGGGCGCAATTCTCGTGCTCACTTGGGGTACGACCTGTCACGGTGTCGTGGACGAGGTCAAAAAGGTGACCGACTCTCTGCGCGCTCTTGGGATCGACTACTACTGTCATCTCGACGCGGCGCATTTCGGCGGAATTGCGAAAAATCAGAAGGACGCGCCCTACGTTGAGGGACTTTGCGAGCTCGGTGTTGACTCGGTTGCGGTCAGTATGCACAAATTTATGGGTACGGCGCGAGTTAACGGCGTTTTGCTTGCGCTGACGCGTCGCGATCGCCCTGTGATCGACTATATCGGGCAGGAGGACTCGACCTTCCTCGGCTCGCGCGATTATCTGCCTTTCTCGACCTACCAGCGCGCTCGCGAGATGCTTCTGCGCCGTGAGCCCGAGCATTTTTGCGAAAACGTGCTCTATTTCGAGGGGAAGCTCCGCGATGCCAAGATCCCGTTCGAGCGCTTCGGTTCTTCCAACACCTTTATTATCGACAAGCCAAGCGACGAGATCTGCAAAAAGTACCAGCTCGCGACCTTCGTCGATTCCGATGGCAAGCATAAGGCGCATATAATCATTTTCCCGTTCCATAAAAAAGAGATCATGGACGAGCTCGTGGAGGATGTGGGGGACGCGTGGGGAGATGCGACCTACTTTCTTTGAAAAGAAAGTAGGCAAAGAAACTTCCCATAGGATAGAGATAGGGTAGACGGTTTGGGTTTGGAAATGGGGGGGGAGTATTGGTGAGAAGATTTCCCAAGGACAGACGGTTTGGATTTGGAAATCGGATAGAAAGGGAAGTTGCTGATGACAAGACGAGATTTTCTTGAATACTGCTTTGACACGTACGGAACGGCACCCGACTATCCGTTTGAGGATGATTTTGAGACTGCGGTGCTCCGTCATGGCGACAACCGAAAGTGGTATGCGATCGTGATGAAGGTATCGCGGCGCAAGTTTGGGTTTGACTGCGACGAGGTCATTGACGTAGTCAACATAAAGCAGCCGACCGAGATGTTCGGTTCGTTCGGCAGATCTGACGGAGTCCATCCCGCTTTTCACATGAACAAGCTTCATTGGGTATCGGTGCTTCTGCCCGACGCGCCCGACGACGTTGTGAGGTTTCTTACGAACGCGAGCTTTGAGGCTACGAGGTCGTTGAAGAAAAAATAAATATTTTTATAAAAGGTATTGCTTTTTGGGTAAAAGTGTGGTATAATACTTGGGTCGGACAAAATCGTGCGGCAAATTAAATATGTACAGTCTGCATCACGGAGAGTTATTTCGCCTTCGGCGAAGATACCCACACCCTGCGCCTGACAAGCGAGCTTGTCGATCTTCGGGCGGGGTATGCGAAGTGGATTCGAGAGCTTGCGCTCCTCGAGCCGCATCTCATCGGGCTCCATAATTATGATGCACACTGTTGCATCATAATTATGGAGAGATATCGAAGTGGTCATAACGGGGCTGACTCGAAAT
>CAZQLJ010000153.1:2529-4477 GCA_964594085.1 uncultured Clostridium sp. | reverse complement strand
TCTCACCTCCGATCAACGAGTTCTGAATTGCTATGATGCTGTCAAGCGCCGTTTCGATATCTCCAATAGCATTATCCACATATTGCTTTGTGGCTGCGTGACCATCTGCGGTCGGTGTGCCTACGTATAAAGCGCCGTTAGCACTATATTGTGGTATTGTGTACTGCCCGGCGTAATTATGAAAGCAAATCGGTATTAATCGCTGTGTGCCATCTGGACTGATTCCATATACCTTATAAGCGCATTGGTTATAAAAAGTAGAAGTATCTTTAGCTACAAAGCCATTATCTACATCGGTCTTCTTCGCATACTCATCCAAATTTACCGCCACAGCGGCGCTGCCTATCTGCTCCCACGCGCCGTTCGTGTAGATGTACTCATCGAACAAATTAGGCTCTGCACCGTCCTCGACAGGCACAAGATATATTGCGTTCTCGACTATATCCTCCGTCGGCAGCTCGGTCACGGGTATGAAGCTGATCACACCCGCGTCGCCCTTTTCGCCTTTTTCGCCCTGATCTCCCTTGAATTCGCCCGCGTCGGCCCGAGCCTTTACGTCGTTGGCGATGTTAAGCGCTTCCTTTGCGTCGCTTTGGGCAGTGCTCGCCGTAGCGTTCACCGCGGTTATTTTTTCGTCCACGTCCTCCGCGATCCTGTCCTCGAGCACGAGCATATCGGTCTCGTGCTTGGCTTCAAGAGATGCGATGCTTGAGTAGACACCCATCATATCCGATTCGTCAAAGTCCTCGGAAAAATCGTCGTCGGAGTAGAGTGCGTCGAGCACGTCGAGATAGAAATCCGAGCTTGTCAGCTTGGTGTCGTCCGCACCGTAGAGCGAGACCGAGCAACGCACGCTACCCTCGAGCGCAAGTGGCCAGAGGCCGAGCGTGTAGTTGACGCCGCCCGACTTGTTGACCGTCGCGGCAAACGACGCGTTTTCCTTGTCGGGACGGAGAAAATTGATGGTGGCAACGGTGCCCGAGGGCACGAAATACGGCTCGCCGCCGTCGGTCAGAATGATATTGAGGACGCGGCTGCCCTTGTCGTTTTGCCGTGCAAAGACCACTCGCGTGTTGCCCTTTCGCGAAAGGTCGACGGTAATATTTTTAGTTACTTCTGTCATAATTTTCTTTCCCTGATTGAATTTTTGCGGCCTCGGCGCGCTCCTGCCGTTTTGGTTGGAGGGGGAAAACGTAAAAACGCGCGAGGCTCACACACAAGACCTCCGTGCGACTGACCGAGGCAAAGTCTCCGTTTTGCGCTCGGGTGAGGCGGTTTGCGCGTGATTAGTTAAGGTTGCTTAACTAACAATGCTATTATACAGTAAGAATCAGATTTTGAAGAGCCCCTATTTGCAAATTTCTGGGATTTGCACAAAATGGCAGGGGCGATTTTGGTGGGTTTGACAAAAAAGTCTTGCTCAAAAGTAACTAATGCGACGATATATGTACTTTTCTTGCCAACAGCGACAGGAAAGTAACATAAAACCACGCCTTCAGTCACTCTCCTTTTTGCAAGCTTTTTCCGAAAAAGCGCCCACACCCAAAGACCGCGCCACCGCCGCCTCGAAAAACTCATCCCAATGGTCGTCCTCCGCCGTCCTTGCCCGCGGCTGCTCACGCTCTGCAGCCGTACACGCCAATCCACGCGGCGCGGAATACTGCGGCAGATTCTTGTCCCACTCCCACCAATGCATGATCGCGTCAAAATGATTGTCAAACCGATAGCCCTTGACGTGCATCTTCTCGGAAAACCTCTCTATGTAAGCGTCCGCGTTAAAGATCACGCGTGTGATCTCCTCGTACTCCTTGTCGCTCAAAAACACGTTTCCGTATTTTCCGCGAGCGCGTTTGATATGACTCGGCGCGCGTTTTTCGTCGGACGCGACCGTCATTTCGGCGACCGCGTCAACATCGGCTCTGCCGATGAACTCACTCTGCTTTACTGT
>CAZQLJ010000153.1:0-2429 GCA_964594085.1 uncultured Clostridium sp. | reverse complement strand
CCGTCGCCATTCGACCCAATTTTAGCACATCTGTTCTATTTTGTCAACCCCCTGCCAAACACCACGCACCGAAGGCGAATATAAGAACCCGATACGCAGAACCTTGCTGCTCGCAAGCTCACAGCACGTGCCAACGGCACATATCACGCGCCGCAGGCGCATATCACTTCAAGCCTTCGGCTTGAAATATCACGTTTGCTTAGCAAACATATCACTCGCCGCAGGCGAATATCTCTCCCCACTCTATGCAAAAAAATAAACCCGAAAATCTTCAAAAAATCTATTGAAATAAGCCCGCGGATATGTTACAATAACTCCAAAGAACACTCGAGGAGAGAACCAAAATGACCGAATTACGCATCGAAAAACTGAATATCCCCGCCGCAAATATGGGAGAGCATAGCTCCCTGCCCATGATAAGCCACAGTATACGCTCCTACTTCAAAAGAGACCAATTCAAGCTTGGCGAGAGCGACGGACTTTACCTCGGCTACGGTGCGGTCGAAAGCGCCCTGCCCTATCGCTCGCAGGACAACTACGGCAGAGAGCTCTACGACAGTGAGCAGACCGTCGTGGTCCTTGAAAACGACTATCTCAAGGCGACGTTTTTCGCAAGTCTTGGCGGCAAGCTGCACTCACTTTACGACAAGACAGAGGGCAAAGAGCTGCTCTTTTCAAACAGCGTGCTCCGTCCCTGCCACCTTGCGATCCGCAATGCCTGGATGAGTGGCGGAGTTGAGTGGAACTGCGGCTATATCGGTCACCACGCATTCACCTGCTCGCCCATACACGCGGCGAGGACAAAGCTCGACGACGGCACACCCGTGCTCCGCTTTTATCAATACGAGCGCATTCGCTCGGCAGTCTATCAGATGGACTTTTTCTTGCCCGAGGGTTCAAAGCTCCTTTTCGTCAGAACCAAGATCGTCAACCCGAGCTTCGAGGTCCTGCCGATGTACTGGTGGAGCAATATCGCAACTCCCGACGTTGAGGGCAACCGAGTGATAGTCCCCGCGACCACGACCTTTACGGCGAAGGACGGATACCCCGTCAAGATCGCCGTGCCCGAGTACAACGGTGTCGACATCACCTACCCTGCAGAAAACCCGATCGCGATCGACTACTTCTGGAATATCCCCGAGGACGAGCGCAAATATATCTGTCAGGTCGACAAGAACGGCTACGGCCTCGTGCAGACCTCGACCAAGCGACTTCGCGGCAGAAAGCTCTTCGTCTGGGGCGCGAGTCAGGGCGGCGACCGCTGGAAAAATTTCCTGACCGCCGATGGCGAAAGCGGAAGCTACAATGAAATTCAGGCAGGACTCGCGCAGACTCAGTACGAGTGTCTGCCCATGCCTCCCAAGACGACTTGGGAGTGGGTCGAGGCTTACGGCGCGATCAAGACCGACCCCGCAAAAGCCCACGGCACGTGGGAGGAGGCAAGACGCGAGAGCGCCGACCGCCTAAACGAAATGATCACCGCCGACTCCCTCGAAAAGCTCCTCGCGGATACTAAAAAAATGGCAAAGACTCCCGCCGAAAAGACTCTTTTCAGTGCAGACGGCTGGGGCGCGCTCGAGCAGAAGCGCCGAGAGCTCGCAGGTGACGACGCGATGTGCGACTACCTCGATTTCGGAGATCTCTCCGACGAGCAGTTGCCGTGGCTCTCTCTGCTTGAGGACGGCACACTCGGCAAGCACGATCCAAAAGAGCCGCCGATCTCCTACATCTGCGGCAAAGAGTGGACGAAAAAGCTGCGCGAGGCGGTCGAGGACAAGGACGCGGACAATTGGTTTTCGTGGCTTCAGCTCGGTCTTTGCACGCTCGCTACCGAGGACTACGAGAGCGCCGAGAGAATATTAAACAAGTCGCTTGAGCTCAGTCGCTCCCCCTGGGCACTCCACGCGCTCGCGATAGTCTACCGTGAGCTTGGCGACCGCGAAAAAGAGATCGAATATATGCTCGCGGCACTCGAGTTGCGTAAAGAGGACGTCTCGCTCGCCAAAGAAACCTTGCAGGCGCTATATTGGGCAGAGCACTTTGACGAGATCGAAAAAGCCTACCTTTCCCTGCCCGCCGAGGTGCAAAAGAACCCGAGATGCACGGTCTGTTACGCGTTCGCGCTGATAAATAAGGGCGACATCGAAGGCGCGGAGGCGATACTGTATAAGGACGGCGGATTTATCCTGCCCGATATCCGCGAGGGAGAAACGATCACGCTCGACCTCTGGATAGAGATAGAAAAAAAGAAGGCGCAGAGAGACGGCACCTTCTTCGATGAAAATAATATTGATCCCCCAACCTTCGTCGACTTCCGTATGTTCTCAAACGCGGAATGGTTCAACGGCGGGGAGATTATAAGGGAGTCATGACCACCACCAGCCGTGCTGGTGGCTTGCACAAGCCCCCGTGGGGCATTTCATACGCTG
>CAZQLJ010000152.1:0-4480 GCA_964594085.1 uncultured Clostridium sp. | reverse complement strand
AGGAAACCACCGACACAGAAAAGGAGCCCACACTTATGATCACAGCGCCCACGGGTGAGGTATTCCCCTACCTCGAGAGAGCGAAGAAATATTTGAAGGCAGGATCAAATGCCAACGTCGGCAAGGGCTTTGAGCACATCGAAAACCCTCAAGTGCCGATAACTGTCAAGTGGAGCTCAACCGACGAAAATATTACGCATTATAAGGTCGAATACGCCACAAAAAACGACTTCTCCGACGCGATAAACGTTCAGGTCGACTCCCCCAACACCTCGCTTGACCTCTACAATCTTTATAAATCGACTACGTACTACGTACGTGTCAGCTCTTACAGAGATAATGAGAATATAGCGATAGCCGAAAGCAGCTTCACGACCACGAGCCTCGGTCCTCGCGTAATGAATATCGAAGGCATCTACAACGTCCGTGACCTCGGCGGCTACAAAACCGCGTCGGGCGAGATCACGCTACAGGGACTTCTCTACCGCGGCGGCGCTCTGCTCCCCGCAGACGTATACGATAGCACGCTCACCGAAAACGGCAAGACCTATATGAGTGAGGTCATGAATATCCGCACCGAGATCGATTTCCGCACACCTGCCGAGGCAGGAAACGACGGCGGCAGTCCAATTCCAAATGCGGAGCTCATATATATAACACTTGGAGCTTACGCTGACTCGCTGACCAACTGGAAGGCTGCCTATCGCGACCTCTTCGCAATACTCGCCAATGAAAACAACTATCCGATATATATGCACTGCACGGGCGGCGCCGATAGAACGGGAACGGTCTCGTTCATCATAAACGCCCTGCTCGGAGTATCCGAGCTCGAGCTTATTCAGGACTATGAGTTCACCAGCTTCTCGATCTACCACCTGCGCAACACCAAGGACGGCGTGTATAAGGATTATTTCGCCGAATTTATGTCCACCCTCAACTCCTTCGAAGGCGACACTCTTTCAGAAAAGGCAGAAAGCTTCCTGCTCTCCACAGGAGTAACCCAAGCACAAATAAATAATTTCAGGGCAATAATGCTCGGCAAGAAAACCGAAACCATTATCTCTGCCGACCCTACCTTCACCCAAAACGTCGATGAAAGCTTCTCGATCGCGATCAGCGGCAACAAAGCTCCCACCGAGCTTCGTATAAACGACGTTGTGATCCCATTTACGATATCTCTCTCGGGAATTGTTGTCGCCGCCAACGATATGCAAGGACTGCCAAAGGGCACGGTCAAGGGAGCAGTCACCTTCGACGATGGAACGTCTGCCTCATTCAGCTTTATTTACGACGTGTTTGACACCGTCGAGCTCGACAACTATATGCCGTTCGATAATAACGGCACCGTAACCGTAAACACACAAGCCCCGCAGGTTACAGGCAGCGTGGCGGTCGGCTACGGAAAGACAGTCTGTATACGAATGAAATCCGATATGGCTCAAGATTCTGCGGGCGGCATATACGTCCTTGTCGGCAGCTACGGATTTTTGCTTCGCGGTGGCGAATTCCGCATAGCGCAAATGACCTCCGACGGCACGATATCCGAAACGGCGCGCGGTCTTGGCTTCACTTATCCGCAAACCGCGTTCAACAGCGGTACGGTGCTGCTCTATCTCCGCGTTGAGATAGTCGACGAAAAGCCCGTACTTACGATCAAGGTCGGAAACGATGCCAATATGAAGACGTTCACCTATACCTACGACGCAAAGATCAGCGGACACATCCCGACCGAAGATGCTAAAGTAACCTTCGCGATCAACGCAGCCGCCGTCACCTCACTCACGGTATACAAAACTAACGCTTGGAACAAATAAAACCAACGATCCCCAGGGCGCTCCGAAACGGAGCGCCTTTTTTACTCCAAAAATAAATTTTATAAGCGCCGCAAAGCGACACTTTTTTCACATCCGACACCGTATAATATAAAAAGAAAACAACGCCAAAAGGAAAAGGTACGCTATGCAACAGGAAGTCTACGCCGATCTGCTGTTTTTGATCAATTTCAGTATGGACTATCTCTGTCTGTATATCTGCGTGCGAATTTTGCGCCGCAAAATGAGACTCGGTCGTATGCTGCTTGCAGCAAGCATCGGCGGCATATATTCGGTAGCTTCGCTTTTTTTGACCACCTCCGCGCCGCTTTCTCTGCTGATCGACGTCGGCATAAGCCTTATTATGTGCTCCATCGTCTTTTCGGACAAGGGGCGAAAATTCTCATCCACCCTGCTCTGCCTTTTCCTCTTCGTCGGCATCTCAATGATGACGGGAGGGTGTATGACGGCAATATTCAATCTCCTCAACCGCCTCGACCTTCCGCTTGGCGACATAGAAGCGGACGGCATCTCGACATATCTTTTTGCGGCTCTCGCCGCGATCGCGGGACTGATATCACTCGGAAGCGGCGAGTTGATATCAAGGCGCTCAGCGGTAAAGGAGTGCTTGTTGACCGTCACGGTAGATAAAAAAACGCTGACGCTCCGCGCACTCGCGGATAGCGGAAATCTCGTCAAGGACGCGCTCTCGGGCAAGGCGGTCATTCTTATTGACCGCACCGAGCTGTCAAAGATCACAAGCCTTGCCGATTTTGACAATTTTGCGAAAGGCATCGCGCCAGACGCTCAAAAAATAAAAGGCCTTCGCCTGATCCCGATCAACACGGCAAGCGGCAGAGGAATGCTTGTCGCCGCCTTTGCCGACAAGCTGACTGCCGAGATTGCGACAAGGAAAAACGAGCAGCTTTCGATCGAGCTCGACGCCCTCATCGCCCCGTCCGACATAAAAAACAGTGCCGCAGGCTGCGGCGCGATAATCCCCTCCGAAATATTAAAACCATAACCGGCAGCACCGTAGAGAAAGGAGTCCGATATTATATGTCCACCAAGATCAAATTTATTTTTATGAAAATGAGGTGCAGATTACTTAAACTCATCGCTCGACTCACAAAAAAACGCGGAATTTATTACATAAACGGTCCCGACCTGCTCCCCGCCCCTCTCACAAGAGAAGAGGAAAACGAAATGATAAGCCGCCTACCTCACGACGAGGATGCCCGACTCACACTCATAGAACACAACCTGCGCCTAGTGGTCTACATAGCCAAGCGCTTTGAAAACACAGGCATAAACATCGAGGATCTGATCTCGATCGGCACGGGAGGACTGATAAAAGCAGTCAACACCTTTTGCGCCGACAAAAATATAAAGCTGGCAACCTACGCCTCACGCTGTATCGAGAACGAAATATTGATGTACATTCGCAAAAACTCGGGTCGAATGGGAGAAATATCGATCGACGAGCCACTCAACGTCGATTGGGACGGCAACGAGCTTCTGCTATCGGATGTGCTCGGTAGCGAGGAGGAGTCCGCCGCCGAGGAGATAATGCGCCGAGAAGAGATCGAAACCATACGTCATGCAGTCAATTCTCTCGAGCCACGCGACCGACAAATAATAGTCCTCCGCTACGGACTCGACGGCTACCCCGAAATGACTCAAAAGGACGTCGCCGACTACCTCGGCATCTCGCAATCCTATATCTCGCGACTTGAAAAGCGCATAATAGCGCGCCTTCACGACGACCTCGTCGGCAAACTTTAAAAAGTCAAAAAAGAACGGAGAAAAGCGCATTTTTAGCGGGTCTCCGTTTTTTGCGCCCCAAAAAAGCAAGATCACAAGCCTTTTTACTCGTTTTTCCCAAAAATTTAAATTTTTTAAAAAAACACCCAACCTTTTCGCAAAAGAACGACACTATATAGATGAAGACCCAAAACAACGACCCTTTATACGCGACTCAACCAATGCGACAGTCAATTCAACCAACGGTCTATTGACTCGCAACCAAAAGTCACTTATAATTTAAATATAGTAAGCTTCACGGAGGAAAAAATGAGCGAAAAACAGAATTCCAAGAAAGAAAAAAGCAGTATCAATTATTTTAAAAAGAGCGACACTCTCCAATATGTAGGCGGCGGACTCCTGATCGCTGCTCTGGTGGCTTTTTGGTTCGGATGGGGTATGATATCATACATATTCGCAATGGTCGGCGCACCCGTAGGACTGATCCTCTTTTTCATAGGCGCGTCGGGAAAGGTCTCGGATCAGGATATGGACAATTACATCGAAAACAAAATGGCGGACTTGACAATAGACATAGACAGCGATCGCCATTATCAGACCAAGCTCCTGAAACACCTTAAGGAATATACCGCCCAAGGCTACATATTCAACGACGGCGTGATGCTGAAAAAACGCAAGGACGGTAGCCTGCGCTCATCAGAATTTTCGAGAGCAAAAATAAGGATACTTTCCGACAGACTTTATATCGTCCACCGTCACATATCCTTAATATCCGACGAGGTCGTTAGCAACAAATATGAAATAGCCTACGACTCTATAAGCTCGGTCACAGTCGAGCGCGACAGCAAAAGAATGATATTCAACAAAAACACGTTTATCACCAAGCCCTGCTGCCTCCATGTAAC
>CAZQLJ010000151.1:0-4505 GCA_964594085.1 uncultured Clostridium sp. | reverse complement strand
GTATGCCGTATTTTGCATTTGTGGACACAAATGCAGTGCTTGTCAGGAAAATTGACAAGTTATAGATGAACATAAAAAAGGCTCCCTTGTGTAAAGGGAGCTGACGCCGAAGGCGGCTGAGGGATTGTTTTAACGCAAATCTAACCATTTACAATCCCTCCGTCACGCTTCGCGTGCCACCTCCCTTTACACAAGGGAGGCTTTTAACGATCAGCGCCTATATATCTCTGGACAACTTGAAATTTTTTCATGATTTTATAGTTGAATACAATGAAAAATCGGTGAGAATAATTCAATATTTCCTTTTCGTTTCTTCTTTAACGTCATAACACACAATAAATTCTCGCAAAGATCGAACATACAATACCCCTCGTGATATACGCCGTCTACTTCGATGTTTTCTAAGATTTTGCCATTGTAGTCTATTCTAAAAACTTGTGTGTTTTTATTATTAATGGAACAAAAATAATAGCTATTGTTTGCATCGAAATATTTCGATGTGCCTTTGGTATTAAAATCAAATACAATTTCACCCGTATCAATATTCAAAGAGTAAAAATGCCCCCCCTTGACCTGCTGTGCCGAAAACAATGTTGCCTTGATTTAATACTGTTTCAGTGTAGAGATATCCTTTTAAGGATTTTTTCCATAATAATTGCCCATTTTTCTTACACATATATCCCCACTCACCGTAATGGGAGATAGTGTACTCTCCAAAAATGAAATCATCCAATGTTAAATTATGTGAATTGTGTTTTTCTGTAGAAGATTTCTTGTTGATTTTTCCGTCTTTTCTATAATCAATAATCTGACCATTTTGAGCATCAAAAGAAACCAATTTCATACCCACACTTCGGTCAAAGAACCAACAATTTAGAGTATCTTTCTCTCGTTCAACCATTCCTATGTAATACAAAGGAGAGGTTCTGACCAAATCAAAACCATCAAACTTGTTTTGCCATAAAAGTTTCATTGTTTATATAACCTCTTTAGAATCTTGTTTGTCATTTAAATTTCACTTTTTGCATAGGTCTAAGCTCACACCACTATTATAGCACAAAAACCGCAGAAAATCAATCTGCGGTTTTGGCTTTTTATGTCGGTAGGTAAAACTGTCCTTTAGAGTGATGCTCTATTGAACCGACCTTTTCTTTCGTTTTTATTATTCAAGCAGTCTGAAGCCTGCCGTTTCGGTGACGGGGAGGGAGAACACGAGGGGGTGAGTACCAAAGTCGTTGGTGTAGGATGCGATCGCCTTCATAATATCGGATTTGTTTTCCTTTTTGGAGACGATGTATATGATCTCCTTCTCGTCCGAGAGGGTCACTCCGAAGAATTTGTCTGCTTCCGATGCGGTGCCCTTTGCTTTCATTATCGTTCCGCCTGCGGCTCCTGCCTCCTTGGCAAGCTGCATGATCGCGTTGCTGTTTCCTTTTATACAGATAGTTACTATAAGCTCCATTTCAATTTTCCTTTCGGTCGTTACGTGATTTTCTGTTGCCGTGCTTTGCTCTGCGAGAATGTGATCCAACACTCTCTTTGAGGCGATACTCGTTAAGGGAATTGCGAGAGCAATGCCTCGGTCGGGCAGGTCTATCTTCATTTCGTAGGTGAGCGCACTTTTCAATTCGTACATTTTGCTCGTGCTGACGAGAGACTGCATAAGCACCTTTTCGGAATGCTCAAGTCCAAGCAGATCAAGCGTTTCCGAGGTGGTAGAGCCGCGGCACAGGGAGCTGTAGATGGGACAGACGTTTTTGTGGAGGAAAAAATCCACAAATTCCTTCTCGTCCGATTTTTTTATTATTGTAAGGAACAAGTATATATTTTGCATTCGTCAGTTACCTCCGTGGGTGTGAGTCCGGCTTACCGAGGATTCATCTTCGGTAAAGTCTATGATCAGAACGTCATCATCGTCTGCCACGACGTTTTTGTTCTGATCGGCTTCAAAGCCGTAGATCTCGTCGATGATAGTAGTGTCGAGCTTTTCTTCCTCGGCTGCGGCGCTGTTCTTGAGCTTGATCTTATATATCAGACCGACTATCTGTATGGTTACGGGGGGCATCATCGCAACGAGCGCGATTGCGCCGAAGGCATCGGTCATTATCGATTCGGTATTGCCTCCTACGGCTTCGCATACGCCGATCGACATCGGCAAGAGGAAGGTCGCCGCCATAACGCCCGACGCGACTCCGCCCGCATCGAATGCGATAGAGGTAAACAAGCTGGGGCAGTGAAAGGAAAGAACTACTGCGGCTATATAGCCGATGAGAAGGAAGGGGAGGATCGGGATGCCCGTCAGCGCGCGGATCATTGTGATACCTGCCGCTGCCGCCACACCGAGAGCCATAGCCATGGGCAACACCTTGGGAGGAATAGTTCCCGAGGTTGCGTCCTCGACTTGCTTGTTGAGGACTCCGACCGCGGGCTCTGCGTAGGTCATACAGAAACCGATTATCATACCGATCGGCACGATGATCCACGAGTATGAGAGATTGGCGAAGGTTGCACCAAGATAGCTTCCCACGGGCATAAAGCCTACGTTGACGCCCACGAGGAAGAGTACCATACCCGTAAACGTATATCCCGCGCCGATGAATATCTGCGCCATTTCTTTTTTATGTACTCTGACGGTTAAAAATTGATATATGAGGAAGAATATGATGATCGGGAGGAGTCCCATAAGCACGTCCTTGACGATACTCGGGATCGCCGAGATAAAGGACAAGCCCATTTGCTGTGAGTTGATAAACTCGGGCAGTGGGTGGGGCTTATATGCGATGTCGCTGAAGCCTCCGACGAGTCCCATCACGAGAATCGAGATGATGGGTCCGATCGAGCAGATCGCCATAAGACCGAAGCTTGAGTCTTCATCGCCGTTCTGCGAGGTTATCGCCGCGATACCTGCGCCGATCGACATTACGAAGGGGACCGACATCGCTCCCGTGGTTACTCCGCCTGCGTCGTATGCAATAGCGAGGAACGTTGGGTTGACGAAGTATGCTATTACGGATAATAACAAGATCGTGCCGTATCCGCCTGCGAGTATGTATTTGAATTTGATCTTGAAGATTATTCTCATCACCGCGATTACAAGGAATACGCCGAGACCCGCGGCGACCGCGAGGATAAATGCGAATTTTTGGTCTCCCGTGTAGCCTGCGAGAACGTGGAGGTCGGGCTCGGAGATCGTGATGAGCACGCCGACGATGAGCGACAGGATCGCGATTATCGGTATTTTACGGGAACGGGTGAGGTTTGCACCGATGTGAGCACCTATTCGTTCCATCGAAAGCTCTGCCCCCAGAGAAAACAGTCCGAGTCCTACTACAAGCAGGCAAGTGCCCACGACAAATGCAATGAATATGTCGTTTGGCAGCGGACAGATGGTAAATGAAAGAAAAAGAATGATCAATGCGATCGGCATAGCCGATTGCAAGGCCTCTTTTATCTTTTCAACAATGGTTTCGAGTCGTTTGGATTTCATTTTTTCACCTTGATCGTTTGTTTTAATACTATATCATTATAATTATACATTATCGGCGGGGTGTTTCTATTGACGGGGTGAGAATTAGTGGTGAACAATTTGTTAATTTGCTTGATTTGGGTTTATATGGCTTTTGATGAGGAAAATGTTGATAATCCTATTGACAAGGCAAGGGTTTTATGATAAAATTTATAATTGGATTATATTTTAATTAAATACGCAAAAATGCGTATTTTATTGGAGGTCAAAATGAAGAATACCGAAAAAACAATGGACAAAATCGTGGCTCTTTGCAAGGGCAGAGGCTTTATTTTCCCCGGAAGTGAGATCTATGGCGGTCTTGCTAACACCTGGGACTACGGTCCTCTCGGCGTAGAGCTTAAAAATAACGTAAAGAAGGCTTGGTGGAAGAAGTTCGTTCAGGAGAACAAGTACAACGTCGGACTTGACGCCGCTATCCTTATGAATCCTCAGACCTGGGTCGCTTCGGGTCACCTTGCGGGATTTTCCGATCCTCTTATGGACTGCAAGGAGTGCAAGGAGCGCTTCAGAGCCGATAAGATCATCGAGGATTGGTGCGCGGAGACCTCTTTTGAGCTTCCCAAGCCCATCGATGCGTTTACTCACGCTGAAATGAAGGAATTCGTTGAGGAACACAATATTCCTTGTCCCACCTGTGGAAAGCACAACTTTACCGACATCCGTCAGTTCAATCTGATGTTCAAGACCTTCCAGGGTGTTACCGAGGACGCGAAAAACACCGTTTATCTTCGTCCCGAGACCGCGCAGGGTATTTTTACTAACTTTGTAAACGTACATAGAACTACCAGAAAGAAGATGCCCTTCGGTATCGGTCAGGTGGGTAAGTCCTTCCGTAACGAGATCACTCCCGGTAACTTTATATTCCGTGTTCGCGAGTTCGAGCAGATGGAGCTTGAGTTCTTCTGCAAGCCCGGCACAGACCTTGAGTGGTTCGCTTACTGGAGAGAATTCTGCCACAACTGGCTGCTTTCTATCG
>CAZQLJ010000150.1:0-4515 GCA_964594085.1 uncultured Clostridium sp. | reverse complement strand
TGAGAAATCGGGCGAAACAGCCACCATGAAGCCCGCTGAATTTCCTGAGAAGATCGCCGCAATCGAAACGGGCGGAGGTAATTCCTACAAATTGCGTACCAGCGTGTTCAAGGCCACCGACACCATTATGACCATCGACCATAATTCCGGAGTCGTGCCGGATATCATATTTTTCACCATCCAGGATATCTCCGGCGGCAGTAATGGTTTGCTGTATGCCCTTGGATTTTCCTCCGCGATGCACACTGCATTGGGCGGTGGTTATCTGAGCGAGGTATCCGGCGTAAACGCCTCGAAAATGCTGAGTGCCGGTATGGATAAACTGGCGCAGAATGAGTGGGGCAGCATTGCCGCCGTGACAGCGACTTCGTTTACGGTCGGCGGCAAGAATATCGCCCTCGAGGTTGACAAGTATTATTGCTGGTACGCCATCAGCGGCATCTGCTGACGGAAGGAAAGCGTGCCCCGCTGTACCGGGCCGGCCAGGGGAAGCATGCAGGCAAAAAAGGAAATATGGCGCATCACCGGGGAGCATGGATTCATGCTCCCTGTTTTTTATGCCTGGGGTACACAAAAAATTAAAGTTACTGTAAAATATTGGTTATTGCATCTTGCATACTTGTATGTTAAAATAACAATGGATTATAACCATTTTTATGCTCGCAGGTATGGTCTATTTTAAGACCCGCCGACGGACGTAAAGAAGGAGGATATGAAAGTGAACCGTTTGAAAAGATTTCTGGCGCTTGCCATGATGGCAGTGCTGCTGTTCGCTGCCTCGCCCGTGGTATCTGCCACCCAGACCGAACAAAACGGGGCTGTCTTCACCGAGGTGGAGGAAACGGTGTATGCCACCACAGCAGTCAATGTCAGAACCGGACCCGCTACCTCCTATACCAGGATCAGCACCCTGCGTACCGGTGAGGCCGTTGAGCGCATCGGCGTCGGCAGCAACGGATGGAGCAAGGTCATTTATAACGGCAGGGAAGCTTACATCTATTCCATCTACCTGTCCACCACCCGCCCCATTATCACCGAGCCCGTTGTGGATTACAATGAGCTGACCCGTCAGATCGCCATTGCCAATGGCCTGAAGGCTGCCGACTATACCAGGGAGTCCTGGGAGGTTCTCTCCGCCGCCCTGGACCAGGCCAACGACGCCCTGAGCAGCAAGAGCCAGGAAACCGTGGACGAGAAGGAACAGGCACTGGCCCAGGCCATCACGGGTCTGGTTCAGATGAATTACGCTGCTCTGGAGCAGTCCCTGGCGGATTTCCGCGGCTTTGTGGGCGAATCGGAGCAGTATGGGCTGTGGGAAGCGCTGCTGGAGGCCGTTCGCGACGGCGAAGCGCTGCTGACCAGCGGCGATCAGGCTGCCGTGGATGCCGCTGCCGCCCGGATCGCGCAGGTTCTGGCTGAGGTGAGGGCTTCCGAGGAATCCCGGAACACCCCCAGCATCGTTGTGCAGGAGGTCCCCGTGGAGGTCCCTCCCACGGATGACTACTGCAATATCCCCTCCCACCGGGTATGGCCTGTGCTGTTTTTCGTCAGTCTGGTACTGAATCTGGTGATGGGCGCGGTGATCGTGGCCTATGTGTCCCGGAAAAAGAAAAAGCAGAAGGATGATATCCCTCTGGTCGACTATGATATTGATGACGATATGTAATCACGAACTGGCTTTTCACCCCTCCGGGCGAAAAGGAAAGAGTGAAAGGAAATAATATGGCACGAACCGAACAGAACTGGAAAAGAAAAGAATATGAGACCTGGGACGAAGCGTTCCGCGGACTGACCCCCGCTGTCAGACAGCAGTCCGTCCGCGTTGCGGCGTATACCCAGACCCTGTTTGTGCAGGCCTGCGCAGGCTCCTTCGGTACCAATACCGGCGCCGGCAGGGAACGGATGATCGGACAGTATGCCGACCTGGCCTATAAGTGCGGCCTGTACCACCAGCTTGGCAAAGCCCTGGTGCCTCCGGAGTATCAGCTCTGGCAGGATGACTTCACCGAGGAGGAGCAGGCGGTGTACAGGAAGTATACCACCGACGGCCGCCTCCTGGTGGCGGCGCTCCAGGAGCGCAGCACCCGGGCCTGGGAGAAGCGCAAGGGCGAATTCGTGGAATCCGCCACGATGAACGTGCCCTGGCTGATGATCCGTGAGAGCTGCGAGCAGCACATGGAGCGCTGGGACGGCAGCGGCTATCCCGCCAACCGCCTGGGCAGCGACATCAGCCCCATCGCACAGATCGTGGGCATCGCCAAGGAGCTGGACCGGCTCTCCTCCGAGACCAAGTCCGAGACCCCCTTCGATGACGCCTGCAACACCCTGATGAGCCAGTGCGGCACCGCCTGGTCCCCCGAGCTGCTGGAGGTGCTGAAGGCATCCAAGGCCAAATGCCGGGCCATCTATAAAAAGTACATCTACTATACCCGCACCCTTCCCAAGACCATCCCCCTGGTGGAGAAGCGGAAGGACCGCCCCCTGGGCCTGGAGTACCGCCCCATGATGGGCGGTGAGGACAGCGCCGTTGTGGCCTATGAAGCGATTCCCTGGTTCGGCGGCATTCCCGACCGGCCTGATGACCGGGAGCCGGGCGCTGAGCTGGAGGATATGCTCAACCGCAAGGAAATGGTGCCCGACATCAGCTTCTACCTGCTGTACGAAGCGGCGGACGCCATCGTGCGTATCGAAAACTGCAAGCTGGAGACCCAGGGCATCCTGCTGCAGATGCTGCCCACCTTCTATCTGCAGCCCACCCAGCTCCAGCGGTTCAATCAGCTGTTCAAGGATCAGCCCATCCCCCGGGACAAGCTGCTGCTGACCATCCCCGAGGATACGATCCTGAACGCCAACAAGACCCAGTCCGAGATCATCATGCGCTACCTGCGCAACGGCATCAAGCTGGTGGTGGACAACTACCACCCCGAGAAGCTTCCCGCCGACAGGCTCAAGGGCATGGGCTTCACCCACCTGCGGCTGGCGCCGGAGCTGTACATGAGCCAGGAGACCGCCAACACCATGAACCTGCTGCGCCAGGATGGCTTCACCCTGGTGGGCGGCGGCGCGGACACCCATGATATCCTGGGCTGGCTGAACGCCTGCGGCGTCATGTTCTCCAGCGGCACCATCACCGGCATCCCCGTGACGGAGGACGAGCTGATCCGGGACGCGCTGGCACGAGAGCGGTAAGCCATGGACAAGCTTGAAACATATCTGCTTGCGGCGGGGGATCCCGTCGGCAAGAAGCAGCGCCGCCCCATCCTCCGGCGCAGGCGAAGCGGTGAGGAGCTGACCCGGGAACAGGTCAGGGCCATCAAGAAGGGCCGGAAGCTCCTGCGCAAGGAGATGAAGGCCAAGGGCCTGAAGGAGAAGTCCGACTTCGAGCTGACGGCCTCCAACCTGGGCCTGTACTTTGACAAGCACCGCTGGCTGCTGTGGCTGCAATGGTTTTTCCACGGCAAGGGCCTGTGGGCCCTGCTGGGCGCGCTGGCGCTGCTGCTGGCGACGCTGTTTCTGTATTCCACGGTGACCCAGATGCGGGGCCACTTCACCATCAATATGTCCGACGGCCTGTTTCGGGAGGGCTTCGTCCTCAGCGAGACGGCGGGCTTTGAAAATCCCACCACCCACCTGTTCTGCACCCCGGCGGAGAGCGTGCCCTGTGTTTCCATCAGCCACCTCCCCGATTATCTGGACTCCATTGACGGCCAGCACAACGCCGCTTATTTTGCCTATACCTTCTACTGCCGCAACGAGGGTGATTCCACCGTCGATTATGAGTGGCAGGTGAATCTGAACTCCGAGAGTCAGAATTTGTCGGCCGCCTGCTGGGTGATGATCTTTGAGGACGGCGAGATGGCCTTCTACGCCCGCCGGAATACCGAAACCGGCGAGGAAGAGGCCCTGCCGGCCTTTGATGACAATTCCCGCGGATATCTGGGGCAGCCCCTGGGGCAGTTCTGCAAGGACCCGGAATCCCAGTACCAGACCATCAAGGAGGGCAACGGCTACTCCTATGAACGAGTGATCCCCATTCCCTTTGTGACGGATACCATCATCGCCATGGGCGACCAGGAGGACGTGGCTCCCCAGGATGTCCATAAATACACGGTGGTCATCTGGCTGGAGGGCGACGATCCCGACTGCAACGACGATCTGATCGGCGGCCATGTGGGCATGGACTTCTTCTTCCAGCTCGTTGACGAGGAAGAGGACTCCGGCCAGGGCAAGGGCGACTTCAACGCCCATTGGGACGCCTTCTGGGACAACCTGAAATTCTGGGGAAATGATTAACTGTATGCCCCCTGCCGGGCGGCCGCACTCCGCCGCCCGGTGGGCTCCATAGCTCCGGCGGGAGCTGAAACACGCAATACTATGAAAGGAACGATTGAAAAAACATGAACAAGAAGCAATCCAAGCGTCAGCGCGATATCAAGCAGAAGCTGATGGCGGCGATCTGTATGCTGCTGGTGTCCTCCATCATGATGGTCTCCACCACCTACGCATGGTTCACCC
>CAZQLJ010000149.1:0-4559 GCA_964594085.1 uncultured Clostridium sp. | reverse complement strand
CCGCCCATTTCCGAGCGAAGAAGCTTTGTACCGGGAATAAGCTCGTCCTTGATCTGAAGATTCATAAATCAAATTCCTTTCAAAAAGTCGCAGTTTTAATAATATATTTTTTTAACATATTATATCATATCATACGGTCGCGTGATTGTCAAGTGATTTCACAAAAAATATAAATATTCTTTTCTGCGCCGACATAAATTTATAAAAAACGAGATCGGAGAGATAAATTGAGAAAGATCAGATACGGACTTGGCGGAATTTTGCTGTTTTTGGCAGTAATGATATGTAACGGAGTGAAGCCCTTTTTCATATACGCGCTTGCGGCGATTTTGCACGAAGCGGGGCATATTTTGGCGGCAAAAATGCAAAAGATCAAGCTAAAAGAGATAAAATTCGGTATATTTGGCGCAAAAATAGAGACCGACGAGCGATTGATATCGTATAAAAGCGAGTTTTTTCTCGCGTTGGCGGGTCCACTGGCAAATCTTGTCTCCGCCGCGATAATTTTCTCTATTTCAAGAGCAAGCGGAGCCTCGGCGGTCGAGCTTTTGGAAAAAGCGTCGGAGCTGCTGGAGTCGGGGCAGAGTGATACTTTAGGGTATCTCGGATTCTTCGCGGTGTCCTCGGTGGTACACGCGGTCACTAATCTTGTGCCGATCGCAAAGCTTGACGGAGGCAGGGTGCTGTATTGCGCCGTCGCCGCAGTCTCAAACGAGCGCTTTGCGGAAAGAGTTTTGTCGGTCACGACCGCAATATCACTTTTTGCGATCTGGACCGTCGCGCTCTATCTTATGCTGAAAATATCGTCGGGAGTCGGCATATATGCCTTCGCGTTTTGCATTTTTCTGACCACACTCAAGCAAGATAATTCAGAGAAAAAACTCGAATAAAAATTTGCGAACAGTTCGCAAAAGTTCTTGACAAATTGATTGATATGTGGTAAAATATTTGCAAATCATTCGCATATTCGGAGGTTAGCGTGAAAGTTACTTCCAAATTTAGAGTGAGATAAGCTTTTTCACGCGCGAATTTTGCCTGTTCGGCAAAATACATCGATTATTATTGTGCCGCCGTAGGCGGCGGAATGGAGATGACAATGGCTCAATATCATACAGAACAAAGAAAAAAACTGCACGAATTCTTCTGCAGTCACCCCCACGAATACTTTACGGTAAAAGACATTCACGCCGCCTTGGAAGATCAGGGCATCAGCTTGAGCGCGATATACAGAAACCTCGCAAGCATGAAGGAGGAGGGAGTAGTGCGCTGTCAGATAAACAAGGACAGCCGCGACCTGCTTTATCGCTTCATCGACAAGGAGCATTGCGCCAATTCAATACATCTGACCTGCGTAGAATGCGGAAAGGTCTTCCACATGAACGCCGAAAGCGAGCGAAGAATGCAGGCGGCACTCTCGGCAGCAGAAGGATTTTATATAAACAAGGAGAAGACCGTTCTTTACGGCACGTGCAAAAAATGTCAGGCGTAAGGAATTTTACAAGAATACTTTCGATAGTGCTCGTGGCAGTACTGCTGGTGTGCTCGGTGTCCTGTGACGATATGCGAAAAGAGCACGACGGACTTGATATAGTAGTAACTATTTTTCCCGAATATGATTGGGTAATGCAGATCCTCGGCGAGCGTGCGGAGGAGGCAAAGGTCACGTTGCTTTTGCGAAACGGCACTGATATTCACAATTATCAGCCGTCGGTCGCCGACCTTGTGACGATATCCGAGTGCGACCTTTTCATATACGTCGGAGGCAATAGCGAAAGCTGGGTGGAGGATGCCCTGAAAAACGTCGCGAACGACGAAATGACGGTGATAAATCTCACCGAGGTCCTTGCCGACCGAGTGGTAGAGGAGGAGATCGCGGACGGCATGGAGCACGGCCACGATCACGCCGAAGAGGATCACGGACAAGCTGTCGACGAGCACGTTTGGCTCTCGCTTGAAAATGCGAGAAAGTGCTGTGAATATATAGCAAAACAGCTTGCCGAGATAGACTCCGATAATGCCGATGAATATACAGAAAACGCGACCCGCTATTGCGCTCAGCTATCGGCACTTGACGGGGAATATAAAGCGGAGATCGAGAGCGCAAAATTCAACACCTTGATATTTGCCGACCGTTTCCCGTTCCGTTACCTCGTTGACGACTATTCTCTTGAATATTACGCTGCCTTTTCTGGTTGCAGTACCGAGACCGACGCGAGCTTTGAGACCATTGCGTTTCTCGTGGACAAGCTTGAAGCCTCGGGAGTCGGAAGCCTGCTCGTGATCGATGGCTCGGACGGCAAGCTTGCGCGTACCGTCATAGAAAATTCGTCGGCAAATGGAGTAGAGGTTCGCACCCTTAATTCCATGCAATCGGTGACCGCAGAAGATATGGCAAACGGAATCACATATCTTTCGGTAATGAAAGAAAATCTTGAAGTGCTGAGGGAAGCACTTAATTGACAAAAAAGCCGCATTGGCGGCAGAATGGAGACTTTAATGGCGTTACTAACCGTTCAGAACGTGACGTTGGGATACGATAATACGATCGTGGTCGAGGGGCTCGATTTTGAGGTCAACTCGGGCGACTATCTCTGCATAGTCGGCGAAAACGGCTCGGGTAAGACCACACTTATGAAAACCATACTTCACTTAAGACCCGCCTTGTCGGGCAAGATCTTCACAGGTGAGGGACTGAAGCAGAACGAGATCGGCTATCTTCCGCAGCAGACCGAGGTGCAAAGGGATTTTCCCGCATCGGTCTTTGAGATAGTCCTTTCGGGTTGTCTCAATAAGTGCGGATTGCGTCCGTTTTACAGCAAGAAAGAAAAAGCACTCGCGCGTGAGAATATGGAGAAAATGGGTATATCACACCTGTCGGACCGTTGCTACCGTGAGCTTTCGGGAGGACAGCAACAGAGAGTATTGCTCGCAAGAGCACTCTGCGCTACATCGAAAATGTTGCTGCTTGACGAGCCCGTCGCGGGACTTGACCCCAAGGCAACCTCGGAGCTTTACGAGCAGATAAATAAGCTCAATAAGGAGTACGGGATAACGGTAATTATGATCTCGCACGACATATCAGCAGCCGTAAAATACGCGAGCCATATCCTTCACGTCAGCCACAAGCCGCTTTTCTTCGGCAAGACCGAGGATTACGTAAAAAGCGGCATCAGACAAGAGTTTTCGCAGGGAGGAGAGGGAGTATGATCGAAATTTTTGATAAGCTTGCGGCGTATCTGCGCTTCGACTTCGTCCGCAATGCGCTGATAGTCGGCGTTCTCATCGCACTCTGCTCATCCTTGCTTGGAGTGACGCTTGTTCTCAAGCGATTTTCCTTTATCGGAGACGGACTCTCCCACGTTGCATTCGGCGCGATGTCGGTAGCGGCGGTAGTCGGATTGACCGAGCAAATGGCGCTTGTTCTGCCCGTCACCGTGGCTTCGGCGATCATATTGCTTTCAATGGGGCAGGGCTCCAAGCTCAAGGGAGACGCCGCCATAGCAATGATCTCGGTCGGCGCACTTGCGGTGGGTTACCTATTGCAAAACGTCTTTTCAACCTCGGCAAACGTCTCGGGCGACGTTTGCAGCACGCTTTTCGGCTCGACCTCAATCCTCACCTTGAGCAAAGGTGACGTCTGGACCTGCCTTATCCTCTCGGTGCTCGTTTTAACGGTATTTACCGTCTTTTATAACAAGATCTTCGCGGTTACGTTCGACGAAAGCTTTGCACAGGCAACGGGGATACGTGCCAAAGCCTATAATCTGATGATCGCAGTGGTCATTGCAGTGATAATCGTGCTTGCGATGAATCTCGTCGGCTCGCTTCTCGTTTCGGCGCTGATCATCTTTCCTGCGCTTTCGGCGATGCGACTTTTCAAGAGCTTTCGCGGAGTCGTGATCTGCTCGGCGATCATTTCGGTCGTCTGCGCCCTGATCGGCATTTTGATCTCGATCGTGGCAAGCACACCCGTCGGCTCGACCGTCGTTGTGACCGACCTCGTCGTATTTGCCGTTTTTTCTATCATCGGAAGCATCAAACGGTAATCAAAACAAATCAAAGATCACGCGATCCACTACGGCTCGCGTGATCTTTTTGCATAAATCCACCGCATAAAATTAAGTGAGAAAATTTTTATGAAATCCTTGAAATAGCGAGAGATTTATGATACAATATATCTATGACTATTCGAAACGGAGATCGTTATGCAAATACAAAAGCTTTACCCCGAATGTAAGGACTACCTTTGGGGAGGAAACAAATTAAAGGATATCTACGGCAAAGAGACCGAAAAAACACCCTGTGCGGAGAGCTGGGAGCTTTCCTTTCATAAGGACGGTATGACAAAGCTCTCGGACGGAAAAACACTTGCAGAGACGGCAACGGATGCCGACCTCGGCGAGCATATTAAGGACTTTTCCTTCTTTCCCGTGCTGATAAAATTCATCGATGCCAAGCAGGATCTTTCGGTACAGGTGCACCCCTCGGACGAATACGCGCTGAAGAACGAAAATTCCTTCGGCAAAACTGAAATGTGGTACATCGTCGAAGCAGAGCAG
>CAZQLJ010000148.1:0-4629 GCA_964594085.1 uncultured Clostridium sp. | reverse complement strand
TCAACGCTTGCGAGTTCACAGACAACGCGGCAGGCTATCGCGGCGGCGCGATCTACGCAACCCAGACCCCCACAGGAAAGGAAATAGTCACCAAGAGCTGTACGTTTGACGGCAACAGCGTATCCTCGAACATCGGCGGCGCGATCTACCTGACGGGAACCGCGATCTACCGTGACGGCGACGCAGGAAGCAACAACGGCTCTACCTTCAAGAATAACAGCGCGGCAAACGGCGGCGCTCTCGGAAGCTACGGTACGGCAACACTTAACGGCACGACCTTTGAGAGCAACGAGGCTACTGCGAGAGGCGGTGCGATCTACGTGGCAGGTAAGACTGTTACGGTAAACGGCGCTACCTTCAAGGGCAACGTGGCAACCACAAGCGGCGGTGCGATCTACGCGACTGCATCGACTCTGAACGTAAATAACTCTACGTTCGAGGGCAACTCGGCGACCACAAGCGGCGGTGCGATCTCTGTCGAGACCGACGCAACGCTGAACGTCGTTGGCGGCACGTACACACAAAACAAGGTCACATCCACCGCGACGGGCACTTATACCAATATGGGCGGTGCGATCGCGATCGGAAAGTCGACCGCGGCAACCATCAGCGGAAACGCTGCCTTTATCTCGAACAATGGCTGTGCCTCGGGCGGAGCAGTTGCGGTCTACGGAAGCGGCGCGACTCTGACCGTTGACGGCGCGACCTTTGAGGGCAACAGCGCGGTCAACGGCGGTGCGATCTACGCGGGCGGCGCGTCCGTGACCACGATCAAGGCGATGACTGCCAAGGGCAACTCGGCGACCTCGCTGGGTGCGGTCGTATACGTCACCTCGGCAAGCACCAAGCTTACCCTTGAGGGTGCGGTCATATACGACAACAACACCGCCAAGGATATAAGCTGTGGATTTATCCACCTCGCAAACGCTACTGCCGTGGTAGATATCTATAAGGGTAACGTAACGATGCTCTCCTCGGCAGACGGTACCGAGGTTACCATCACCGATTGGACCGATCTTTTGTTGAACCCCAAGAGTGGAACGATAAATGAATTGTCGTAAGAATCTTCGGAGGACTGTAAATGAAAAAATTTAGTAAGATATTATGTTTAGTATTGGCTATTGCCGTGATCTTCACGGCAGTAGCTGCCGTCGCGGTCGTCATGCTCAAAAAGGACGCCCCCGACAATAACGGCGACGAGGTCGTCGGCTTGACGCCCTTGGACGCGGTAAAGCCCATGGACTACACGTCGCTGAGCTCCTTCTTCGAAGATAATTCCTTCGAGGAGGACAAGGACGAGTGGAGCTCCATAAATCCCTATTACGACGCGTATCCCAAGAGCGACAACACCTCTAACTTCCATAGCCACGCGACCGCAACGTACGAAAATATCAACGGCCGCACGGTAACGGTAGATACGCTTTACCGTAATTATAAGGAAGCGCTCAACGACCCCAACTTCTCCTGCGGATTGCTGATCTATCAGTGCATTCAGTACAAGATAGCGCACCCCGAGGAGCACGTTGAGATCTCCTACTCGGCATTCCGTATATCTCCTACGCTTGCGGTCTGCATCAACCCCAACAGCCCCTATTACGGATACGTTCGCGCGCTCTATGAGGGCGACTACGATGAAAACGGATTCGTCAGAGTAGCTTATCTGCTCGTTGAGGCGGCAAAGATGGGCATCGACGTAAATCTCGTCGGTCAGCTCCCCTCCTACGGAACCACGCAGTACGATCCCGAAACGGGCAAGACCTACACCAAGCAGGAGCCCAGCTACACGTCCTACTTCAACGCAGCAATGAAATACGCTTGCTACGACGAGTATGCCAAGGGCGATACCGTTGCAGACCACTTTACTCTGCGTAAGGTGATGTGGAACTACGACGACAATTCTGCTACGGACGTTATGCACGTCAAGACCTGTGCGGTCTCTGCTTACCGCGACAAGTACGGAGTCGACCACGAGTACGGCGTATGGTTCAGCAGTACCAACCTCGATACCGCAAACTATCGCGGATTTAACGCTAACGGCGGCTCGCAGTCGGGTGTTATCATCACCAACCACGAGGACATCTACGTGGCGACCAAGAACTACGTGGCGCTTATGGGCGAATATTACGAGCAGACCGATCTTTTCGAGTTCAGACGACTCGTCAGAGAGAGGGTAGAGGAGCAGGTCGAGGCGGCGCTTGAGGGCAGATACTACGAAATTCCCACCGACGAGCGCATCGTTTACGTCGGAAGCGAGACCGACGACGTATTCGAGCTCTATTTCACCCCTCTGAGTGGCGACGTGGACACCTGGGACACCACGCTCAATCCTTACTGTAAGTACATGCAGAAATTCCACGATTCCGATGACGAGGACGTTGTTTTCTGCTTCAATAACCCCAATTTCACCGAAAGCTTCGTGGTTGCAGACCTTCTGGTCGACGTGCTTGAGGAAAAGTTCATAAATAACAAGAGACTTGGCAACCGACTCGGAATCAGATGTAAATACGGTGTTTTCGAGGGCTTTAAGGAGCTGAAGGCGGGCAAGGATCTCGGATTTATCAATTTCAAGACCACGCACGACAACGTGCACGAAAAGGACATCATAATGTCCTACGTTGAGAACGGAGAAAGACAGTACGTCACTCTGATCTCGAGCTGTAACTTCAACGAGGGTGCGCTCTACTATCAGACCAACCACCTTATCGTTATCAAGGAGACAGAGGCGACCGATAACGTCGTTTACACGTCTCTGGGAAGCAAATTCTCCAAGGGAGCTATCGTTGACGACGGAGAGGGAATCGACTTTTCGGCTGACGAGCGCCTGATAATGAGCGAGAAGCTTGCAAGTCTGCCCCTGACCTTTGAAGCGACGATCAAGCTCGATCCCGCGACCGAGACGGTCAAGAATTACGGCACTCTCTTCTCGAACAACGACCTTTGGAACTACTCGGTGCTCTATTGGACGAGCGCTGACGGAAATCCCCGCGTAAGCTTCAGCTTCCTCGACGACTCGACGGGAATGACTTCCTATCAGAGAAGCACCTACACCTTTGATCAGGTCGTTTTGTGCACGGGCGAGAAGCTTCATCTGGCGATCGTGACCGATCCCGAGGCTCGCACCGTTTCCTGCTATATTAACGGCAAGCTTATGCAGACGCTTAATATGATCTCGACCCTTGATATGACTATCGATCGCGTTTCGGCACGACCCTTCGTCGTCGGCGGCGACTACGTTGGCAGCAACGCAGCGCATTTCAAGGGTACTATCTACGATCTTTCGGTTTGGTCGGATATCCGCACCGCAGCGGAGATCACGGCGGACGTCTCGGGAGTTAAGTCGCTTACCGATACTGCCCTTATGGCTCATTACGAGTTCTACGGACGCACCCCCAACACGTTTGGCGGCGATATGTCGTCGTATGATAACGATCTCGTCACCGAGCAGCTCTGGATGGAGGAGGACTCTCTGCTTGACGTTCCCGAGGACTACTACGCTTTTGCGGTCGTAGGCGACACGCAGGCTTTGTCGCTCGCTTATCCCGAAAATCTGGCGCATCTTTACGATTGGCTGGCAGAGAATAAGGAGAGCAAGGGCATCGAGTACGTGATCGGAGTTGGCGACATCACCGAGAACGCAACGCAAGAGGAGTATGACTTCGCCTGGGCGCAGATACAGAAGCTCAGCGGTAAGATTCCTTATTCGCTCATTATGGGAAACCACGACAAGTACGACTACAAGGAGCAGGGCTATATGCCCGAGAATATGTCGGATTTCCTGTTCAACAAGACCTTTTATAACGACACCTATCTCTCCGAGCTTGACGGCTGGTACGGAGAGGGTGACGTTTCCTGCAGCTACAACGCGATCACGGTTGGCGAGACCAAGTGGCTCATTCTGAACCTTGATTTCGGTCCTACCGACGAGATGCTCACCTGGGCGGGAGAGGTTATCGAGGCTCACGCCGACCACAAGGTCATCGTGGTCACCCACGCTTATCTCTACAGAGACGGCACCACGCTCGACGCGGGCGAGTGCTATGCCGCATCGGATCACAACGAGGTCTTCAACGACGGAGATCAGATATTTGACAAGCTTATCAGAAAGTACGAGAACATCGAGCTCGTGCTCTGCGGACACGATCCCTGGGATCATATCGTTTGCTCGCAGGTGAAGGGCGACAAGGGTAACACCGTGACGCAGCTTCTCATCAATCCTCAGTACGTGGATAGTAAATACGGTGCTGCCGAGATGGTAGCGTTGCTGTATTTCTCTCCCGACGGCAGCGAGCTGATAGTCAGATATTATTCCGCCGCACTTGAAAAGTACGGTAGCGTCAAGAGTCAGTTCACGGTCACCTTGGACTGATCTGAATTGAAAAGAAAAACACCGTTCGGGTCGGATCTGACTTGAACGGTGTTTTTGTCTGTTGAAAAGTTATTCTTCGTCCTTCAAGGACTGCATATATTTGTGCATAGTCTCGGCAACGGACTTGAATTCCTCTATGACCATACGGGAGTTTTCGCTGTAAAGTACAATAACGCAACATATTTCTACAGAAAAGACGCACAGGCAAATATTGTCGCACTACTTGACAACAGTGGTACAGTTGTGGTAAAATATAAGTACGA
>CAZQLJ010000147.1:0-4673 GCA_964594085.1 uncultured Clostridium sp. | reverse complement strand
CTCGTTGCCCAGGAAATGTCCCCTGGGACTATCACCGTGTCGTCGGCACCGACCACGGCATTCCAATTTTTTTCAATTTTGGGAATATAGCCTTGCCACCGCGCGCCGAAAACCTCCATAGACTTGTTGGTCAGCGAGTCGGTTGACAAATGCAGGTCGGATAAAACGAAAATAGACATCTGTTACCTCAAAAAAGTTTTGGATAAAATACTACGACGGAGGATATAATAATACCGTCGGTATGAAAATACCGAGATTCAACCTTCTCTTGCGTTTGCGAGCGAAGGCAGCTTGTAAAAAAAGAAAGGATCAAATCATGATGAACGAATCCTCAAAGTGCGAAAAGCACATCAAGGGCATCAACTGCTCTGTAATGAATTGCGTATATCACGACGGTGAGTGCTATTGCACCGCTGAAAACATTCACGTAGGCCCCCATCACGCAGAGAAGAGCGCAGATACGGTTTGCGCTACCTTCAAGCCTGAGTGTTCCAACGGTGGCTGCAGTATACAGTGAATAAACGGAAAAATCCGTGGGGCGAGCTTGCTCGCCCTTTTTTTATTTTACAACGTATTTCTTGACCGCGTCAAGCATATCGCAGGCGTCGATGACCTCGGTAAATCTTACCTCGCGGCTTGCAAGATCGCGCAAGGGATAGGTGATCTCGGTCTTTGAGTAATCAGCGAGCATATCAAGCGCGTCCATATCGTCCTCGGGCTTCTCCATACCGAGAGACTTGCAAACGTCTGCCGCGAATTTGTAAGGACTTGCCGTGGAAGCCACGACCATAGGAGTCGTATCTCCGCTTTCGGAAATATATTTTTCAGCCGCACAGAGCGCTACCGCCGTGTGAGTGTCGGCAAGATAGGAGTGCTCATCGTAGTATTTTTTGATCGTAGCCGAGGTTTCGGACTCGTCAGTAAAATAGCCGCAGAAGCTCTCGTCGATCTTCGCCTTCACGTCGCCGCTGACCTCGTAAACGCCCGTGGACGCAAGGGAATCCATATAAGCCGCAGTTTGTTCCTTGCCTGCGGTGAAGCAGAGAAGACGCTCGAGATTAGAGGATATAAGAATATCCATCGAGGGCGACATCGTGCAATGGAAATCGCGGTTGCGGTCGTACCTGCCCGTGTGGAGAAAATCTGTGAGTATGTTGTTCTGATTGGACGCACAAATGAGCTTGCCAAGCGGCAGACCCATAAGCTTTGCAAGGTAAGCGGCGAAAATGTTGCCGAAGTTACCCGTGGGAACGCATACGTTGATCTTGTCGCCGAGAGAAATATCGCCCTTTTCGAGCAGATCGCAGTAAGCCGAAACGTAGTAGACGATCTGAGGCGCGAGACGTCCCCAGTTTATAGAATTCGCGCTTGAGAAGAAGTGACCGTTGCCGTCAAGATATGCTACGGCATCGGCATCGGAGAATATCTTTTTAACGCCACTCTGTGCGTCGTCAAAATTACCGCGGATAGCAGTGACGTTTACGTTCGCACCGGTCTGCGTCGCCATCTGCATCTTCTGCACACGGCTGACACCGTCGACGGGGTAGAATACCATCATTCGCACTCCGTCGATGTCTTTATATCCCTCAAGCGCCGCTTTACCGGTATCACCCGAGGTCGCAACGAGAATAAGAGCTGTACGTTTCTCGCCCGTCTTCACAAGAGCGCGAGAAAGAAGTCTGGGCATGATCTGAAGCGCCATGTCCTTGAATGCCGCGGTAGGACCGTGCCACAGCTCAAGCGAATATATGCCGTCCTTCGCCTTGACTACGGGAGCCGCACCGCCGGGGAAGGAGCTTTCGCAGTAAGCCGCCTTGCAGTCGGAAAGAAGCTCGTCGTAGGTGTAATCGGTGAGAAATTTTGAAAGGATCTTCGTGGCTCTCTCGGGATAGCTGTCCGAGCAGAGAGCCTTGATCTCATCGAGAGTGAGAGTAGGGATAGACTCGGGGATGAAAAGTCCGCCGTCGAGTGCGAGTCCTTGCTTGATGATCTGTGCGGATGAGAGGCTTTCGCCCGATCTTCCGCGTGTGCTTTGGTAGTTCATAGCTTTGCGTCCTTTATAAAAGTAGAGTTAAAAATTTCTTTTTATGAATTCAAAATTGTTTTTCCAGAATATCTTTTCGATCAGCTCGTCGGAGTAGCCGCGAGACGACATAGCCTCGGCGAGTTTTTGGATGTCGCCAACACCGCCAAATCCCTCGGGCAGATCAGTGCCGTCGAGGTCACAGCCAAGACCGAGAATGTTTTCGGCGCCGCGTTCGAGATATCCCTCAATATGCCGCATAACGTCGTCGACCGTGCATTTGTCGTATACAAGCTCGTCCTTGTTTGAGTGGTCGGCGTTAAGAGTGCCGCTTAGAATCATATTCTTGATGTGCCACGGGCAGAAATTGATACCGATCGTTCCGCCAAGCTCGATGATAGCGTTGATATGTCTGTCGCGCAGATTTCGGGTGTGAGGGAAGACACCGTAGCAATCCGAGTGCGATGCGATAAAGGGCTTTTTATATTCGTAAGCAAGCTCACAGACCTCGTCGGTGACCTGCTCGTTTGAGTGCGACACGTCGGGAACGATGCCAAGCTTAAAGCAACGTCTTACCACAGCCTTGCCAAAGTCGGTAAGACCGCCCTGTACGTCGTGCGAAGCACCGATGCAGGTCTCGCCGCCCCAAAGCAGAGTGAGATACTTGACTCCGCGAGCGTGAAGCTCGTCGAGCCTTTCAAGCCTTCCGCCGAGAATTCGGGCATCCTCCACGGCAAGAAAAGCCGCGCGTTTGCCCTGCTCCCACGCAGAGATCATCTGATCAAAGCGTTGCACCATCGCGATCTTGTCGGCATTCTTTTCGATCTCGGAGAAGAGATTGTCGCTGATCTTAATAAAATCCTCAAAGCATTCATCGTCAGAGCGACGCCTGTTCGCCCAGACCGCGAAGAATTGAGTGTAATTTTCATATTTCGCCGCACCGTCAAGGCTTACGTGACAAGAGTTTTTGTCAAGTCCCTCTCTTTTGTGATACAACTCAAAGGCTGTGTCGCAGTGCGTATCAATTAAAGAAGGTTTCATAGTTTTAATGTATTTTTCTGCCTCTTGCGTCAAAGGCGTTTCTTATGTGGTTGATCTTCAGAACCGTCGGAGTCCTGAATTCGCTTTGAGATTCAAGCAGATAGACCTCGATAACGTCGATTCGCGGCTGCTTGGACACGTAGTTTTTTAAGAGGTAATCCTTGACCGCCTTGACCGTGTTGCCGCGCTTTTTGTGGTCGACCGCGCGTCCGGGAGTGCCGTATCCGTTTGACTCGGGATAAAGGCAGGAGCGAGTTTTGACCTCAACGAATACAATATAATCGTCGTCCTCGGCAACAATATCAAGCTCGTTTTTTGAAAAATGAAGATTTCTGCCGATGATCCTGTAGTCGTTTTTCTCGAGAAAGTCGGCGGCAAGATCCTCACCAAGCCGACCGAGCACTTGCTTGTCGGTCTGCATTATTTCTTCTCCTCGTCGAGAAATCTGATAAACTTCTTTCTGTGAATAGGGGAGGGACCGTGCTTGCGGAGCGCGTCCATGTGCTCCTTGGTGCCGTAGCCCTTGTGCTTTGCGATCAGATATTCTGGATATTCGCGGTCAAGCTCCTCGCAGACTCGGTCTCTGGCGACCTTTGCGAGAATTGATGCCGCCGCGATGCTCATGCTCGTCGCGTCGCCCTTGACGACAGCCATTGCGGGAATCTGAAAATCTCTTGCCACGTTGCCGTCGATGATCGCGAAATCTGCCTTGACGGCAAGACCGTCAATGGCTCTTCTCATAGCGAGCAGATCGGCTTCAAGAATGTTTAATTCGTCGATCTCCTCAACGCTCGCAGACGCGATGCAGTAAGCGATCGCCTCTTGGCAGATCACGTCAAACAGCTTCTCGCGCTTCTTTGCGGTGAGCTTTTTAGAGTCGTTGAGCCCCTCGATCACAAGACCGTCGGGCAGAATGCAAGCCGCCGCGTATACGGGCCCACAAAGAGGACCGCGCCCCGCCTCGTCGATTCCGCAGACTACCGCATAGCCCTTTTCGTGAAGGGAAGTTTCTATTGAATAATCAGGCATTTTGTCTACCTCTCGTAAGCTAAATATTATTCTGTGATTCTGTCGAGCGTGATCCGTCCGAGCTTTGCCGCGCGGAACTCGTCAAGCAGCATGTCTGCGGTGCGCTCGGTGTTGATCTCGCCGCCCGAGATCAGAAATCCGCGCTTTTTACCACTATAGCAAAGTAGCTCATAGTCGTTCATATCCGCGAAGCTCGAGATCTCCCCAAGCTTGTAGCGTGTGGCGAGAAGCTGGGGATAGAGCGTTCTCATACGGTTGCAATACGCCATAGCAAGCTCCTCGATCTGAACGACGTCGTCCTTGATCGCGCCCGTGAGAGCGAGATTTTCACCCACCGTTCTATCCTCGAATTTGGGCCAGAGAATACCGGGCATATCCATAATGTCAAGTCCGATGCCCGTGGAGAACCACTGCTTGTCTCTCGTCACACCGGGGCGGTTTTCCACCTTTGCCTTTTTGCTTCCCGAGAGCTTGTTTATAAGAGTCGATTTGCCCACGTTGGGAATACCCAGCACCATTGCAAAGATGCGACGGTTCATACCCTTGCTTTCGTAACGTTCAAGCTTGTCGCGAAGCAGCT
>CAZQLJ010000146.1:2201-4718 GCA_964594085.1 uncultured Clostridium sp. | reverse complement strand
CAAGACCATAGTTTGTGTTCGTATCAATGTCGATTTCTACACGCTCAATGGTTTGTGTTTCCGTATGTTCACATACGGTACAAACTCTGCGCTGACTTCCTTCGGCAAGGACTGTAGCTGCAACATCGATGATCCAATAACCATAAGAGTGTCCGTTAGCATTTACATATGTATCCTTGTAAGTGTGTTTGCAAACAGAGCAAGTATGAATCGTATATCCTTGTTTTGTACAAGTAGGCTCTACCACTTCCGAAGAATAACTATGACCAAGAGCCGCAATTGTTTCAGTGTTTTTATGCTCGCACACACTGCAGATTTGATACTTAGTGCCTACATTTATACAATCAGGGGCGATCTCAATAAACCATTCGCCATAAGCATGATCAATCGTATCCCCATAATTGTCTTTGTAACAATCATTACACACAGAACAAATATGGGCAGTGTAGCCTTTCTCAGTACATGTTGGAGGCGTAACTATATCAGTATAGCTATGTCCTGGAGAAGTAATAATGGTCACATCATTTTTTGAATCACAACGTGTGCAGTGATGTGATTTACTTCCATCAGTAGTGCATGTTGCATTCTTATCAATTGTCCACTCGCTCTCCCAGTTGTGGCCAAGTATGTCAATTGCGCGGATTTCTTCATATCCACATGCAGAACATGTTCGATACTCTTCTCCTTTTGTAACGCATGTTGCGGAAATTCGTTCTGTCCATTCTTTATATGTATGATCGATTTTGCTTACATAAGAATCAATATAACTGTCATTACAAACCGAACAGATATGTGTTGTGTATCCCTGCTTTGTACAAGTAGGAGTTGTAGCAATAGACTCATATTTATGTCCAGCAGGAGCAATGGCAGTTATATCGGACTTAGAATCGCATTTTGTACAGTGATGGGATTTGCTGCCACCAGTAGTGCAAGTTGCGTTTATGTCTATTGTCCACTCTTCTGCCCAACTGTGTCCGAGTGGAGATACAGTTTGTCTATATGTGTCTCCGCATATTGCGCATATGTATTTAGATATACCTTCCTCTGTACAAGAGGGATTTAAAACAGAATGCTCGCTGAAACTATGCTCGAGTCCATCCAGACAGTAAGGGATGGTCTCGAAAGCATAACCGAAATTATCCGCATAAACCTGTGCAGTAGATTCACGATACCCATAAATTACTGTGTGGCCAGCACCGCCCATAGCGGAAATATTGTCAGGTATAACACAAGCAGAATTAGAGACAGTAACGCTTTCAAGGGACCAACAACTTGCAAAAGCCCGATCACCAATATATGTTACGCCTTTAGGAATTGTAATGTTGGTCAAAGTAAGACACCTTTCAAATGCATTACCACCAAGTGTGGTTACACTATTGGGAATTGAGATGCTTGCCAGACTCTGACAAAATTGAAACGTATTTTCTTCGATAACCTGTATACCAGAAGGAATATATACTTCTTCTAATGCAAAGCAGCATGCAAACGCACCTCTTCCAATGCTTTTTAGCCCATCCGCCAAGTTCAATTTTAGCAAGTTGGAGCAATGCATAAATGCATTTTCTCCAATGCTTATCATTGTATTGGGGATATCAACACCAGTCAATCCTACGCAATTAAAAAATGCAGCTGCCTCAATACCGACAACACTATCCGGAATCGTATAACTTCCGTTATAGGCCGCAGGTACTTGTACCAATTTTGTTTTTTCAGCATTGAACAAACAGCCATTGTTATCAGAACTGTAATGGTCACTACCTTCATTCACCCAAATACCATTTAGATTGTTGCAGTATTCAAACACCCCGCAGCCAATACTTCTAACACTTGTTGGAATTACTATATCCGTCAGATTGCTGCAATAACAGAATGCATAATCGCCAATATGTGTAACGCCGTCTTTTATAGTAACATTGGTAATGTCCTGTACATACTTATACCAAGGAGCGATATCAAATGCATAATCCGTCATATCTCCGGTACCAGAGATAGTTAAGGTGCCATCGTCCGTTAATTTCCAATTTAGATTCTCACCGCAAGTACCAGAAACAGAGAACTTCTCTCCACAGTTAGTACATACACCGTTATCATAAGTGTGCGGTATCTGCGTATAACTATCATTGCAGTAAGTACACACATAAGTGGCTGCACCCACCTCCGCACAAGAACTTTGAAACTCCTCCTCACATATATAATTGTGAACCGCAACCAGAGTCATGACACCGCTTGCTTGGACCGCACTATCGGTTTCAAATATATACGTATTTCCTGCTTCAAGCACATATGTGTCGTCCTCATTCCATTCGATGTAGTGCATATCAATATCATACAAACCGTAGAAATAATCGACACCGCTGCCAATTAGTGCATAGGCGTCTGTTATCTCAGGCGTAAAATAAAAATATCGAGGTGCACCATAAGCGAAATCATCAGGTCGAGGTATTGTTACTCCTAACTGGAGTTCTGTCGCTTCGAGCAATTGCAATTCAGCAACATCGGAATAAATTATTTTGCCAA
>CAZQLJ010000146.1:0-2101 GCA_964594085.1 uncultured Clostridium sp. | reverse complement strand
TCTGTCGCTTCGAGCAATTGCAATTCAGCAACATCGGAATAAATTATTTTGCCAACTTCGTCCGTAATCGCACAACGATATTGGTAACCATCCATCCCTTCCTTGAAAAGAATCTTTACCGTTTCTGTAGTGCTTCCGCTGTCAGTTGCATCCTCCCAATTGCCTGTTGGCGTTCTGTATTGCCATTGATAGGATACATTATTTTTATTAGTGCCAGTTGAAAGTTCAATTGTTGATCCGTAGAGTCTCTGTTCACTCCACGGTTGTCTTGTAATAACTGTAGGTATTTCTCCGGAATGTTCGATCCAAGTAATATTGCCGCCATAGTCACGCAATACTTCTTCAGTCCAGGTATTGTTGTTCTTTGGGTAGTAACAAGTTAGCGTCTCGCCCTCAAATGCACTATCCTCTATGATAGGCGCATCACCCCAAAAGAACACATGCTCTAAATTCCAACAATTCCAAAACGCTGAGTTGCAAATTCTTTTTACCGGAACTCCTTCGATAAATTCGGGTACTTGAAGCAAAACCATATTTCCGTAAAATCCTGTTATTTTAAGGATTTTACCATTATTACATCCCCAACTACCATTATCATCAGTGATATAATAAGTAATATTATAATCTTCTATAATTCCGCAATCCGAGCAAATTCCGTCCCGAAAAGAGTGTTCTCCATTTTCGATGTGCGTAGCAAATAGAAGTTCATTGCAAACAGTGCATATTGTTCTGTAGATTTCGCAACCATCTATGTTGGTGGGACCGGTAGATTCCGTATGCGTTGTAACGCTTGCCAAAAAGGTATTGTCTTCTTGTTCGACAATTCGTTTCCATTGGTCTTCGGTACCACCATAAAACACGTGATTTAACTTACTACAGTTATACAGAAAGCCATTACCTATTGATGATACCTCAGGTAATGCTATACTTATAAGTTCAGTGCAATGCTGGAACACATATTCGCCTATACTTGTCACACTACTAGGTATAGTTATACTTACGAGACTTCGGCAGTCTGAAAACAATCCATTTTCTATACTGTTCAAGTTATTTGATAGGGATACATTTGTAAGACTTGTGCAACAATTAAAAGCAAAAACGCCTATAGATGTCACACTATTTGGTATTATTATATTTTTAAGGCTGTAACAATAACTAAATGCACGTTCTCCTATAGATGTTACGCTGTTTGGTATTATTATGCTCGTAAGGTAGGCACAATCATAAAACGCACAACTACCTATAGTGGTTACACCTTCTTCAATTATTACTTCTGTTATATTTGTTCCCCAAGGTAAGGAGCCATTCCAAGAATAATCGTACATCACTCCTGTACCAGAGATGGTTAGGATGCCGGCAGCGTCCAAAATCCAAGTCAGATTTTCACCGCAAGTGCCAGCTTCTACGACTTCTTCTGTATGATCATACTCCCCCAAAACAGTATCTCCAACCGCTGTAACGGGAAAAGAAAGCCCACTTAGCGTTGTTAGGATAATGCTCATAGTTAAAATAAGTGATAGCATCCTTTTGAGTTTTAATTTTGACATATTGCTTCCTCCTAAAACATATCAGGTCTTTACTTGGGGTATACTTTAAATTTGCCTTATAACCGCTGCAACATAATCAACATTATGTTGTTTGCTGATTGCTCATCGTCTTGTTCTACATAATTAAAATTTCAAAACGCTAACAAAAAAGGCATGACAAGAAAGCCTTTCCGTACTTTCAAACGAAAGATTTGTGGAAAGGCTCTTTTGTCATGCTTGTATATTTCATTTTCACATTGAAACCTTTGAAAAATTTACAAAAACTTGTTGTAACACAAGGAAATTTATGCTATACTGTATGAGTGAAATTTTAAGTAAAATTCGATCTACCTATTTTTACAACATAATGTTGATTATGTTGTTTAGCGATGCCGTTGGTATCGGTTTTTATATTATCAGCCGCATATTTTCCATCTTGCGTTTATGTTCTGCACCGGTAGTAATGATGTAGATCCTAGTAGTGTTGATACTGCTGTGGCCAAGAATATCTGCAAGCTTAGCAATATCCTTTTCAATTCCGTAGAATGTACGGGCAAACAGATGTCTAAGATTGT
>CAZQLJ010000145.1:0-4746 GCA_964594085.1 uncultured Clostridium sp. | reverse complement strand
ACGGGCGAGGCAGGCGAGATATACATCCGCGGCACCTGCGTAACGCTCGGATATTACAGAAACAAGGAAAAGACCGACGAGGCGTTTGTCCAGAATCCGCTTTGCGACGCATATCCCGAGATAGTTTACCGCACGGGCGACCTCGCAAGATACAACGAGCACGGCGAGCTCGTGTTTATGACGAGAAAGGACTCGCAGATCAAGCACATGGGACACCGCATCGAGCTTGGTGAGATCGAAGCCGCGGCGCTTTCGTTTGATAAAATACTTCAGGCTTGCTGCGTCTACAACGACGAGCAGAAAAAGATCGTACTGTTCTACACGGGCGAGGCGACCGAGGCGGAGATCATCTCCTATATGCGAACCCTCGTGCCAAGATATATGCTGCCGTCGGCGGCGATACTCCTTGACAAGATGCCCCTGACGGCGAACGGAAAGCTCGACCGCAAGGGAATGAAGGAAAAGGCTAAAGAATTAAAATAACTCTCACAGAAAGGCATAAATTATGGAAAAGCTTATTGAAATACTCACCGATCTTCACCCCGACGTCGATTTTGCGACCGAGGAGGGACTCGTTGACAACGGAATTCTCGATTCACTCGACATCGTGACCCTCATCACCGAGATAAACGACAAATTTGACGTTTCTATCCCAGCAGAAGAGATAATCCCCGAGAATTTCAACTCGGCGGCGGCTCTGATGGCGCTTGTCGAAAAGCTCGACGAGGAATAAGATGTCGTTCGCTTCGGTTTCGTTTATAATCTTTCTCGGCGCGACGCTTTTGCTCTATTATCTCGTGCCGAAGAAAATTCAGTGGTGGGTATTGCTCGCCGCAAGCTACATTTTCTATTTCGCGGCAGGCTCGTGGTATCTTCCTTTTATAATCTTCACCACGCTGTCGTCCTACGCGGTCGCTCGTATTATGGCAAATAATTCGAACCGTGAGAGCGCATATATCGCGGAAAACCGTGAAAATATGGACAAGGATGCGCGCAAGGCGTATAAGGCGGGGCAGAAGAAGAAAAGATTTCATATTCTGCTCATCGGCATCGTTGCAAATTTCGGTATCCTTGCGGTGCTCAAATATACGGGCTTTGCGATCAACAACGTAAACGCGTTGATAGGGGTATTTGGCGGTGCCAAGCTTGGAATCCCGTCGATGATATTGCCGCTTGGAATATCGTTTTACACCTTTCAGACGATGGGATACCTCATCGACGTCTACCGCGGCAAGACCGAGGCAGAGAAAAATCCCTTCCGTCTTGCGCTTTTCGTCTCGTTCTTCCCGCAGCTCGTTCAAGGACCGATCTCGCGCCACAGCGACCTCGCAAAGCAGCTTTACGCACCGCATAAAGCCGAGTGGGGAAATATAGTCCCCGGAATGATCCGCATCTGCTGGGGATTTTTCAAAAAGCTGGTCGTTGCCGATACGGTGATGATCGTCATCAAGGAGCTCGTATCAGACACGGACAAATACGGCGGCGCTTACGTGCTGTTTCTTATAATTGCGTACTCGGTCGAGATATACGCCGACTTTACGGGCGGCATTGATATCACGATCGGTATCGGTGAGGCTATGGGCATCAAGATCGCCGAAAACTTCAACCGTCCGTTTGCCTCGACCTCGACCAAGGAATATTGGAACCGCTGGCACATCACGATGGGCTCGTGGTTCACCGATTATATCTTCTATCCGCTTTCGATCACAAAATCGATGCAGAAGCTCTCGAAGTGGAGCCGCGCGCACCTCGGCAACGCGGTTGGCAAGCGAGTTCCCGTCTACACGGCAACTATTATCACTTGGTTTTTGACGGGACTTTGGCACGGAGCAAGCTGGAACTTTATCGTCTGGGGATTGCTCAACTGCCTTGTCATACTTATCTCGCAGGAGTGTCAGCCCTTGTATAATAAGCTGAATAAACGTTTCCCGAGACTCACGAAGAGCGCATTCTGGACGCTGTATCTTCGCGCGCAGACCTTTATGCTCATGGGCACGATACGCATACTTGACGTCTACCGAAACGTCCCTGTGACATTCAAGATGCTCGGCTCGATCTTCTACGACGGCAAGGGTTGGCAGAGCTTTTTGTCGGGCGGTGTGCTCTCACTCGGACTTGATTGGCACGCGTATGCCGTGGTCGCCGTAGGCATATTGCTTATGCTTGCGGTCAGCGAGATATCCTCGCGCGGCGATAGACCGCTCAAAAACCGACTCGCCGACAAGCCGCTTGCCGCCTTTGGCTGTATGGCTATGTTGATATTCGCGATACTTATTTTCGGCTCGTACGGCATCGGCTTTGATGCCTCGCAGTTCATCTACACGCAGTTTTGACCGCGTGCTTACTAAATGATTGGAATAATACAGAACAAATGATAAAAAAGAGAATTATTTGCGCCGTTTCGGTCCTGCTCGTCCTTGCCGCGCTGCTTTGGTCGGCAACGCTTGTGCTTGAGCCGAAATACGTCTCGCAGTCGAGAGAGGGAAATCTCGTCGCCGAGTATTACGGCGAGGTCGACGCGGGGAATACCCATCAGGTGCTCTTCGTCGGGGATTGCGAGGTCTATGAGTCCTTCGTGCCCGCAATACTTTGGGAGGAATACGGCATCACCTCGTACGTGCGCGGAAGCGCGCAGCAGCTTATCTGGCAGTCCTATTATCTGCTTGAGGAGATGCTTGAATACGAAACGCCTGAGGTCGTGGTGTTCAACGTGCTCTCGATGAAATACGGCGAGCCGCAAAACGAGGCGTATAACCGAATGACGCTCGACGGAATGCGGTGGAGCAAAAGCAAGGTCAGAGCGATAAACGCGTCGATGACCGACGAGGAGACATTCGCTTCGTATATCTTCACCCTGTTGCGCTATCACTCGCGTTGGAGCGAGCTTTCGGGCGAGGATTTTAAGTATATGTTCGCTCGCGATAAGGTCGCGTATAACGGATATATGATACAAACGGGCATCAAGCCGATGGAGAGTCAGCGCGAGGGCGACGAGCTTTTCGACTACACGCTCCCGAGCGTGTCCTTCGATTACCTTGACAAAATTCGCGAGCTTTGTGCCGAAAAGGGAATCGAGCTTGTGCTCATCAAGTCGCCCACGAATACGTGGAAATATTGGTGGTACGACGAGTGGGATAAGCAGATATGCGACTACGCAGAGCAGTACGGCTTAGATTATTATAATTTTATAGGTAATGAGGAGATCGGCATCGACTGGTCGACCGACACCTACGACGCAGGCGTTCACCTCAACGTCCTCGGAGCAGAGAAGATGACCTCGTATTTCGGGCAGATCCTTGCCGAGAAATACGGAGTCGAGAGCCTCAAGGACGATAAGAGAACCGCGGACGTATGGGAAAAAAAGCTGTCGGAATATAAGACGGCAAAACAAAAAATGATGGAGGTCAGCGTGAAAGCTTCGTCCTCTCGGCAGTGAAATATACTTTTTCACGCGCGAATTTTGCCCTAACAGCAAAATTCAACGATTAATATTATGCCGCCGCAAGCGGCGGAATGGAGATTAAAATGAAAAGAATATTGATATTTGCGCTTGTCGCGCTTATGAGTATGTCGTTGTTCTGCGCCTGCGACGGACCGCAGATGGACGGCAAGCTGAAGTATAGCTTCTTTACGGGCGAGACCGAGATCTTCCCGGGCGACGAGGCGGCGGTAATTCTCGCGGCACTTGGCGAACCCAAGGCATACGACGAGTCACCCTCCTGCGCGTTCGAGGGACTTGACAAGGTCTATGCCTATAGCGGCTTTGAGATCCAGACCTACACCGAGGGTGGCAAGGACTATATTTATATGATAGTTCTGACCAACGACCTCGTTAAGACCCCCGAGGGTATCTCGATCGGTGCGAGTAAATCGGAAGTTATCGAAAAATACGGAGATCAGTATACCTCTGTCGGCGAAAATATGCAGTACGAGGCAGAGAATTGCACTCTGCAGTTCATTTTCCGCGACGGCAAGGTTTCTTCCATTAAATATACTGCGAAGGTTTGACACCCGTATATTTTCCAAATAAGACCGCGTAAAAATGACGCTTGTGGCTTAAAATACCGCAAGCGTCTTTCTTTTTGCCAAAAAATACGGATTTTTAGCACTGTTTACAAAAAATTCATAAAATTATTGGGCAAAACCCTTGACAAAAAGGTTAAAAAGGGGTATATTATTAGCGTAGGTTAGCACTTGAACTCAAAGAGTGCTAAAAATTGACAAACTCCCACTCGGAGACAAGACAGTCAAAAAAAGAGCGAAAGGAGCGCATGAAAAGTGGCAGAAAACGCAAGAAATGAGTTGAGCGAGCGTAAGAAACGCATACTCAAGGCGATCGTCGACGCTCATATCGTGGACGGTGAGCCTGTCGGCTCGAAATATATCATGCAGGATGAGCACTTGAACTGCTCGTCTGCTACCATTCGAAACGAAATGGCAGAGCTTGAAGCGCTCGGATACCTCGAGCAGCCTCACACCTCGGCGGGAAGAGTGCCAAGTGAGCTTGGCTATCGCTTCTACGTCGATACGCTGATCGAAAGCTACGCTATGACTACTACCGAGATCGCGGAGATCAACAAGCTGCTTAAATCGAAGATGAACGAGCTCGATCAGATACTGATGGCGGCATCAAAGCTCGCGGGAAATCTTACCAATTACACAAGCTTTGTGATAAAGCCCAAGGCGAGTGAGGTCAAGATAAAGAGATTTGACGTGATATTCGTTGACAGACACACTCTTCTGCTT
>CAZQLJ010000144.1:0-4800 GCA_964594085.1 uncultured Clostridium sp. | reverse complement strand
AGCCCTTGCCACCATCCGTGCTGCAGTTATAGACAACACCCAGGATCTTGGCATCCACAAACTCAAACTGCCGTATGGTATCGCCGAGCACAGATCTTTCGCAATGATCCTGACGCACAACCAGCAACATACCGTCCGTATTTTTGGCAACTGCCAGCGCATCACTCACTTCTCCCACAGGGGGCAGATCAAGGATCACGTAGTCACAGATCTTCTTTAATCCTTCCAGGAACTTGGCCATACGCTCGGAACTCAGCAGTTCAATGGGATTGGGGGGATTCGGACCTGCGGTTATAACCAGGAATGCATTCTCATCATTGCGGATACCGCAGTGCTGGAACAGGTCATCCAGCCGGCTCTGACTGGTAAGAAAATTGGACAGACCGGGCTTTTTCTGGAGTTTCAACTTTTCTGCCAAAGTAGGCCGGCGCAAGTCGCAGTCAATCAGCACCACGCGCTTGCCCAGCTGGGAGAGGCTATAAGCCAGATTGATAGCCGTAAGACTCTTACCTTCGCTGCTGAGAGAGCTGGAAATACCGATAACATGGGACTCATTTCCATCCGCAAAGGCAAACTGCAATTTGGTGCGCAGCAGCTTATATGCCTCAGCCGCTGCAAAGTTAACTTCGCCACCTATCAGGGCAGGCTTTCTGCCAGCTTGCAGCGCCGCTTTTTTCTTATCCCGGTCATAGCTATAGTCATAGCCACCCTTGGAGGGAGCTTCCATATCCGGCACCGCAGCCAGGATAGGATATCGGCAGCTCTGGGTAACATCATCCTCTTTGCGGATGGTAGTATCCAGCATAACCCACAGAATGATCGCACCTGCGGTTAACACCATACCAACCAGAAGTCCCAGCATCGTATTTTTTGTGTAGCTGGGGGAACTGGGATTTGCTGCAACCACGGCGGATTCCACGATCTTTGCCGAACTGCCCTCAATGATGCTGCTGATCCGCTTGGGAAGAATATAGGCAATGGCATTGGCAACCGCTTCCGCTTCCTTGGGGTCCGGGCTGGTGACCACTACCTGGAAAATTTCCGTAGAGTCCACTGCTTCTGCAGAAATCATGCCCTTCAATTCTTTGTAGCTTAAATCCACTTCCGCATAGTCGATAACATCGTTCAGCGTATCCCGCGTCTTTAAAATGACAATATAGGACTTGACCAGGCCACGGGATGCGGAGATGTCCGAAGAGGTAATGCTGGATGCCACATCCCCCAGGGACATGGAGTTGTTATTTACATAGAACATGGCCGCAGACTGATACTGCGGGGTCACAAATAGCAATGTGCCCACCAGCGCAAGTACTGCGCAAATTCCAGACACGATTCCGATCAGCCATGCCTTATTCAGCAGCGCACTAAAGATCCGCTGTAAGTCTATTTCAATTTCGTCGTTTTTTTCTATCATTCTGTCTTCCATAGGGACCTCCACAAATTTAGGACAGCAGATTCGCCCACTTTATATTATCGCTACCTTATAGTATACAACATTATATCTGATTTTTCAACGGTTTCGTTTAAGGATATGCAAAAAACCTCGCATCAGGGATCTCATTTGTCGTTTCTCTTGGTCACGAAACGCAAGTAGCCACAAAAGCACGGCATATACCGCTCCGAAAATCACCGCGGATAACGCTAACATCGTCCAGCTGTTTACCGCCATCAGCCGTATATATACAAAGCCAAACACACACATCAGCAGCACTGCCGGTACAAAGGTGAAGATATCTCTCCAGAACGCAATCATATTCAGTCCAATTTTTTTATGATAATACCAGTTCATAAAAAAACCGGTTCCTAAAAGCTGTGTAATCATCGTTCCTGCCGCCGCACCTATGCAGCCCCACCGTTGGATAAGGGGAATGCTGATAAGCAAATTGCTTGCTGCAAGGCAAGTATATACCACAGACCGTGCTTGATGCATATTTTTCGCCCGTTGAATCTCAAGGCCCAGATTCTGGATTAGTGGTATCATCATCGGTACCATCAGCAGCAGTGCCACAGCGTATGCATCTTCATAGCCATTTCCTGCCCACAGCAAAATAAAGCTGCGGCCCAAAAAAGCGAATCCAATGAGCACAAGGGATACGACAACAAACTGGATTCTCCCGACCCGGATCATCAGTTTTGTCAATTCATCGTTATCATTTGTCGAAACCACGATTCTGTTTATCTTTGGAATAAACACCGTAGAAATAGCCGTAGACATCTGAACATACAGACTATTAATCTGTCCGCCAATACCATACACTGCCACCGCCGCCGTGCCGCTCATGCGGCCCAGCAGGAACTTGTCTACACTCCAGTTCACCTGATCAATGATCTGGTTCAGGAAAATAAAGAAGGTAAAGACCCACATTTCCCGCAGCAGAGAAAACTGTAAGCCCCGAAAGGAAAAGCGCATCTTCAGCTTCTTGCAGCAGTAGAAAATGTTGGCCGCCAAAACCGCCACAGTAAGTCCCGTGGAGATCAGTACCACCGCTACTGACCCATAGCCCAGCAGCAAAAGAGGTAGTGTCAGGAAAGGGTTCAGCAAGCTTTGCAGCGTCCGAAGCAGTTTCTGGAAAATAAACTGTTCATGGGCCGTCACATAGCAGTCAAAGACGCTGTTAGGAAAGGTCAGCGCCATGTTCACCACCAGAATCTGCAAAAGCAGCTTCGCCTTTTTCAGTTCCGGATCTGTCAGGCCCTCACCAAACACGACCCGGGCGTTTCCCGCGATCACTCCGCTGCAGGCAAGGCATACTGCGGACATTGTGCAGAAGATCAGAAGGAACATACCATTCAAACGGGCGATCCCCTCAGCATCCTCCTTTACCCGATACCGGGAATGGTAACGCACATAGGCGCTTCCAAAGCCAAGGCTCAGAAGGCTCAGATAAGATACCACGGAGCTGACCAACTGGTACAGTCCATACTCGTTCTGCCCCAGCAGCCGAAGCATAATGGGCGTATATACCAGCGCCGTCAAGATCTTTACCGCTTCATTTATGTAATTCAGCAGAATGCCTGCTTTTCTTTGACTCACTTGCATAATCCAGCCCTTTCGGCTTCCTGAAATACCATATCCAAAAATGCTTTGGATTTTTTCCGCTCTGCTTCCAGCGCGGTATAACCGGCAGAATAGTCCGCCTCTATCACATCTGGGATAATATTATTCTTCACCAGACAGTCTTCCAACCGGAACTTGTCAGCCAGCGTCCGGATTCGGCTGCCCATATTCTCTGCGCTGCCCTCCCGGTCAAAGATGGCCAGGGGCTTACCGTACAGGAAAGAAAACACACTTCCATGGAAGGAATCTGTACAAACCATCTGCGCATGTTTGATCATGTATACGAAGTGCCCGGGGCCAATGGCATAGAAAGGACTGTCCTTATCCATCAGCCAGATGGTTTCGCATCCCAGTTCTGCAGCTCTTTTTTCCACCGCCTGCCGGCGTTCTTTCGAAACCGTTCCTAAAAAATAAGTCAACAGATACTTTTCCGGCAATTGTTTTTTGGGCTTTTCTGCCACTTCATCCCATTCCTGTGTCGTCAGAAGCATGGTGGGGTCCACCAGCACCTGCACATCCGTCCGCCCGGTCAGTTCTTCCACGATCCGCTTTCCCGCATCCTCACGGACGGATATCTTGTTAAACTCTCGTAAAGCTGTTTCATATTTATTTTGCTTTTCTTTTGGAATTTTTTCCACACCAAACGAAGCTGCATAGCTGATTCGTCTTTCAGGTTCAATAAATGATAAAAAGTACGTTGTTGCCGTCTTATCGTTAATTGCCCAATCCGGATTCCACACCTGATCGCTTCCGACAATCACCTTATCATATCTTTTTGCTATGTCGCAATAAGTAAACTTATTATATACTTTGTAGCTGCGAGGGCAAAGAACTTTTTTTACAAATTTAGAGCACTCTCTGTTCTTATTCTTTTCTTCCTTGGCAACCAAGCAAAATGTATTAGACGTTTTCTGAAAATCAACATGCAAAAAATTATGCACCCATGTGCGGCAGGCTCCCAAGGCAGAGAACGAGGCACAAAAAACTGTTTCAGCCGGAACACCAGATTTATTCAGGTATGTCAGCAATGCATAGTTCTGCAAAAGGCAGCCAAAGTTGTACTGAGTTAAACTATTTAAGGTAATCAAACCGATCATACTGCACCTATAATCTGCAAAATGTGTTTTTTTCATATCTCAAAATACTTTAGTTAAAAAGACTCATATATGGTACTGTTTCACCTGCTCCTCCACGTACATATATATACCACCAATATATCGAAAGGTAGGCAATAACAGCAACGCTCATTACTTTACGATTATCCTTAAAAGAAGATGACATGCAAATAGCAGGATAAGCTAGCATATAGTATTCACTGAAATAAAGGGCAATTCTTCCAGATTGCGAAAAAATACTAACTAACTGCGAAGCCAGTATATCATAGGCAATCATGATAAGAAAAAATACGGCATTATGGTTTGAGCGCTTCAAATATCTCCAACGCCATGCCAGTAATAACACAATCGGGAGTCTGTATAAGAATTGGTTAGGCATCAACTGCAGATCACCTGAAATATAGTTACCATACCGCAATCCCAAAATATTTAAAATCGTTACAACAAAATCTAATCCCAAAATCGAACAAATGCCGATCAGAACAAGGAAAAACGCCTTTAGTTTTTTGTTGTATGCATTTTCCTCCGCAACCAAATGATATACTGCAACCACAGCTATTCCAATTATTGCACTATTATGAAATAGCATGGCACCTATCAGTATCATAAAATACTTACGGTACTCTC
>CAZQLJ010000143.1:0-4814 GCA_964594085.1 uncultured Clostridium sp. | reverse complement strand
GATGGGCGTTGACAAGTCCTTCGAGGCAAAAGAGGGAACCGACACCGACGGGCTTGACACGGGTGCAGGTGACCAGGGTCTTATGTTCGGCTACGCTTGCGACGAAACTCCCGAGCTCATGCCTCTGCCTATTTCCTTGGCACACAAGCTTGCTCGTCAGCTTACGGCAGTCAGAAAAAACGGAACGCTTGATTATCTCCGTCCCGACGGAAAGACTCAGGTCACCATCGAGTACCACGACGACGTACCCGCAAGAGTTGACACGATCGTTATTTCTTCTCAGCACAGTGATGCGGTCACGCTTGAGCAGATCAGAGCCGACATCATCAAGCACGTTATAGAACCCATCGTTCCCGCTTCTCTTATGGATGCGGAGACAAAGATATACGTCAATCCTACGGGAAGATTTGTTGTCGGCGGCCCTGCAGGTGACACCGGACTTACCGGCAGAAAGATCATCGTTGACACCTACGGCGGATACGCTCGTCACGGCGGCGGCGCTTTCTCGGGCAAGGATCCCACAAAGGTTGACCGTTCCGCTTGCTACGCGGCAAGATATATCGCGAAGAACGTAGTTGCGGCCGGTCTTGCGAAGAAGTGCGAGGTTCAGGTAGCGTATGCTATCGGTGTTGCTCGTCCCGTATCGGTTATGATCGACACCTTTGGCACGGCTATCGTTGACGAGGCAAAGATCAGCCGTGCTGTAGAGGAGCTCGTTGACCTTCGTCCTGCGGCTATAATCCGTGATTTCGATCTTCGCAAGCCTATATACTGCGATCTTGCGGCTTACGGTCACATGGGCAGAGAAGACCTTGACGTTGCTTGGGAAAGACGCGATCTTGCCGAAAAGCTCAAAAAGGCTTGTCTTTAATATAAGATAAATTAACTTAAACCGCCGATACGGCATACCCTTATGTAAAACACATATGGAGGTATGCAGATGTATTTGCTTGTTCAAATCATCGTTTCCGCATTGGCGGTTTTAGGATTTTATTTTCTGCTTAAGGTTATTGTCGGTCGATTGTTTTCGGGGCGTTTCATAGCTGCGGCGGTAATAGTTGAGCGATATGAGCAGCTTGAATCTCTGGACATTATGATATCCGAGGCTTCGTCTGCCATCGTTTTTGCAAAGGGTAGACGGGTTGCGGTGATCGTCCCAAGGGATCTGCTTGACGGTTGCTCAGAGTCCGAGCGAAAGAGAATAACCGAGACCGCAGATGATTTTGGAGCAGAAATTTATATTTTTTAGAAATTTTAAAGAAAAGGAGGTCGTTGTATGGGCGAGGAAAGCAGAAATCTGTTTGGAGATATTGTTCCCGAAGAGGACGGTAAGCTGATTAAACTATCGGGTAGTATTGAAAGTATTATATACGCAAACGAGGAAAACGGATATATGGTCTGTGATCTCGGCACAGATGACGACGACCTTATAACTATAACAGGCATTATGCCGTACATTGGGGAGGGCGATTCTCTGATCGTTTACGGCGAGTGGAAGCACAACCCGAAATACGGACGTCAGTTTGTAGTTAAGCAGTACGAGAGATATATGCCTGCAGATGCAAGTGCGATATTGCGCTATCTTTCCTCGGGTGCGATCAAGGGAATTGGCAAGAAGACCGCGCTCAAGATCGTTGAGGAGTTTGGCGACAACACGCTCGATGTGCTTGAAAATCATCCCGATTGGTTGTCCGATATTCCCGGTATCAGTCTCAAAAAGGCCAAGCAGATATGCGAGGATTTCAAGGCGAAGGCGGGTATTCGCTCCGCGATGATGTTTTTCAGAGACTTTTTCGGTGCGGCGACGACCGTAAAGATCTACAAGCGTTGGGGCTCTGCCGCGATCGATATTGCAAAATCCGACCCCTACCGTCTTTGCGACGAGATAGACGGGATCGGGTTTGAACGCGCCGATTCTATGGCGATGAAGCTTGGAATCGAGAAGGATTCTTATTCCAGACTTATAAGCGGGGTGGCACACGTTTTGAAATATAATGCGGCGCAAAACGGTCACGTTTGTCTGCCGCGCGAAAAGCTTATTCCCGCTTCGGCACGGTTACTTGAAGCCAAAGAAGATCAGATAAATACGGTCATTGACGATATGATCGCTATGGGAAGGCTCAAATATTCGCGATTCAACGAGACGGTTTATCTATACGACAATTTTGCTTACGAGTGCGAAAAATATATCGCGGAAAAGCTTGATCTTATTGACAAGGTCTGTCCTGCGGTCAGCACCTCGGATGCAAATATTTTTATTGAGAACGAAGAAAGAAAGAACGGCTTTTCGTATGCCGTGATGCAGAAAAAAGCCATAATCAGTGCTCTGGAAAACGGAGTAATGCTGCTTACGGGTGGTCCCGGTACAGGTAAGACTACCATAGTCAAGGCACTTCTTGATATTTTCAGCAGCATGGACATGAAGGTCGCGCTTGCGGCTCCTACGGGTCGCGCGGCGAAAAGGTTATCCGAGGCGACCTCACACGAGGCAAGGACTATCCACCGTTTGCTTGAATTTGAATATTCGACCGAAAACGGCGATAGACCCGGATTTCGACGTAATGAGACCGATCTGCTTGAGGAAAACGTCGTTATTATCGACGAATCATCGATGATAGACAGTATCCTTATGTCGAGCTTGCTCCGTGCTATCAAGCCCGGTGCGAGAGTTATTCTTATCGGTGATGCCGATCAGCTACCGAGCGTGGGCGCAGGAAACGTACTGCATGATCTGCTTGAGTGTGGGCGATTTGCAACTATCAAGCTCGACGAGATCTTCAGGCAGGCACAACAGTCGTTGATAATAACCAATGCACACAAGATAAACCGCGGCGAGATGCCGAGGCTTGACGTGAAAGATAACGACTTTTTCTTCCTTGCGAGAAATACCGACGAGGAGATCGCGTACACGGTCACAGATCTTTACAAAAACCGACTTCCGAGGACATATGGCGCAGAGACGGTCGCAAATATTCAAGTTATCTCTCCTTCGAGAAAAGGAGATGCGGGAACCGAAAATCTCAACGTGATGATACAGTCGGCTCTCAATCCCCCTAACTCCAAGCGCCGCGAGCACAAGCACAGAGAGCGCGTTTTTCGCGAGGGCGACAAGGTAATGCAGATCAAAAACAACTACGAGATCGATTGGACCCGCGAGGACGACGAGACCGGCACGGGAATTTTCAACGGAGATATAGGAACTATATTGCGTATAGATAATTTTAACGAGTGCATGGAGATCGCCTTCGACGACAGACACGTGACCTATGATTTCACTATGCTTGAGGATCTGGAGCACGCGTACGCTATCACTGTTCACAAGAGTCAGGGCTGCGAATATCCGATAGTTATTATTCCTCTGTACCGTGCTCCGAGCATGCTTCTGACAAAGAATCTCTTCTACACGGCAGTCACGCGGGCGCAAAGAATGGTAATACTCGTCGGCAGGGCAGACGTCGCGCAGGCGATGGTTTCGAACACCCAAATGAGCGCAAGATATACTTGCCTTAAGCAAAGACTACTTGTCAAATGATAAAAACCGAGAGAGAAGCTTGGTGGTTTCTCTCTCTTTGTTATTAAAGAGTTGGGCGTGAAAGTTGCTCCCGTCTGATAGTAAATTGTGCTTTTCACACAAGAATTTTGCCTTCGCGGCAAAATTCATCGATTATTATTTTTGCCGCCGACGGCGGCGAAATGGAGATTTGTATGAAGATCAAATTATTTGAAATTTTGAAAAATCTGTTTTTTGTGCCCAAATGCATTTCTTGCAACGAGCGTCTGTCGCCCGTTCCCGAAAACGAGCCTGTTGCTCACGGCAAAATGTGCTTTTGTGAGGGCTGCCTGAAAAAATGGGAAAGGGCAAAGGGAGCTTTATGTCCCGTTTGCTCAAATATTTCGGCGCTTTGTTCTTGTCATTCAAGCTTTTTTAAGGATAAGCAGCCGAGCATTCCGTCGGTCTGCTTTTACAATCCCGAGTCGAACAACGTTCAAACGAGAGCAATTTTGAAAATGAAGCGTACAAACAACTCGCAATATTTTGAATTTATGGCAGAGGAGCTCGCGCCGTCTCTCGAAAAGGTTTTCAAAAGAATGGCTTTGGCTCCAGAAGATTGTGTATTCACTTGGATCCCGAGAACCAACTCGGCGATCGCAGAAAACGGATTTGATCAGGGCAAGGAATTGACGATAAGGGTCGCACAGATATTTGATGGTGCAGTACAGTCCTCGTTCACGCGACTCAAGGGAAAAGAGCAAAAGCTGCTTTCCAAAAAGGACAGAAGCAAGAACGCGGAAATCTCTATATTCTTGAAGGACTCGAATCGTAAACCTCCTCTTGGTTTCAAAAACAAACGAATCAAGGCAGAAGAGCCTGCATCGAACAAGGCAGTCGTGATAATCGACGACGTGTTGACAACGGGCGCTACACTCAAAAGGGGAGTGGAGCTTTTAAAAAAATCGGGGGTTGAGACCGTAATAGTTGCTTGCATCGCAAAGACCGAGGCAAAAACCAAAAAATAAAGCTCGGCAGACGGATTTGGAAATCAAAAGACAAAAAACGACGTATCTTTTTATTCTTCGATTTTTTGTTTTCTGTAAGTTAATGATATATTTATAAAAAATATTTGACTTTTGGTAATATTTTGTTGTATAATTAAAATGGTAGGGTGGGTTTCGTCGCTTTGTGCGGTCGAAATCGTCTGAAGCTATAAAAGATACAGACAGATGAAACACGGAGGAAATATCGGTGTTTAAAAATATAATTCTAAGCAGAGACATCGGAATAGACCTGGGAACTGCTACTGTGCAGGTATACG
>CAZQLJ010000142.1:0-4825 GCA_964594085.1 uncultured Clostridium sp. | reverse complement strand
TACCCCCGAGATCATCGCTCGCGCATTCGAGCAGACCAAGGCAGGCCGTGAGTACATTATCGACGAGGTAATTCTTAAGGCTATCGACGCTCCCAGAGCAGAGGTTTCCAAGTACGCTCCCAAGATGACCAGCTTCAAGATCGACCCCGACAAGATCCGTGAGGTTATCGGTAAGGGTGGATCTGTGATCCAGAAGATCTGCGCTGAATCGGGCGCCAAGGTCGACATCAACGACGAGGGCGTTATCTGCATCGCGGCTGTCAACGGCGAGAGCGCTGCTATCGCAAAGGCTATGATCGACGCGATCGTATTCGAGCCCGAGGTTGGCTGCTGCTACAACGGTACCGTTGTTAAGATCCTTGCAAGCAAGGACAAGCCTAACGAGGACGTTGGATGCTTCGTTGAGTACGCTCCCGGCAAGGAGGGTATGGTCCACATCTCCAAGATCTGCGAAAAGAGAATCAACAAGGTTACCGACGCGGGAATCGACGTTGGAAGCTCTGTTGTAGTCAAGTACATGGGTCTCGACAAGAAGGGCCGTATGGACTTCTCTATCAGAGACGCAAAGTAATCTCTGACCCTAAATTAAAAATTCGGAAAGGAAGCAACAATGGATATTTTGAAAAATGTCGACAAAAATAAATTGCAGAAGATCACGCTCATCGTGGTCTCTGCACTTACACTGCTTGCCCTCGTGCTTCTTCTCGTTATAATTATGGCAAGCGTTGACAAGAGCTTGGGAGACCAGAAGGTCGACGATATCGTCGATTCACTTAAATTTGAGTTGGGCACTGTATCCTCGGATCAGGTCAGCACAGGCTCTCTCGTTCTTGCAGACTCCGATCACCCCTATTCCACCGATGCTTCTCTGCTCGATCTTATCGGTTGCCAGTTCTACCGCAACGAGCATAGAGACACGGAACAGGGCCCCTACTACGCGTACAAGGAGCACTTCCTCACTACCGCGGCTATGACGGCAGCTCACAATATGCTTACCGATGCCGAAGCTGCAGTTGGTCTGAACGATCTTCTGATCAGATATGCGTACGGAAAGCACGACTCGAGCCACGAGGAATACAACACCGCGCAGCTCATCCTCCTCTCCAACTACGACGACGGCGAGCTTCACGGCGATTACGCGAGCTGGCTCGACAATAACGCAGTCAAGTACGGATTTGTCGAAAGCTACGCAGAAAACAGCTACCGCTACGTTGGTACGGTCCATGCAAAGTATATGGCGGATAAGGATCTTTCCCTGTCGCAGTACATAGAGTATCTCAAAAAGAACACGTCGCACGAAAAGCTTTTGAAGGTCAAGGATTCTGACGGCACAAGCTACGGAATCTACTACGTTGCCTGCAAGGGCGGCGACTTAGTCAACCTCCCCGTCATTTCTGACGGAGGCGAGGAAAATTCGGCGGTTTCTTACGAGATCTCGGGTACGAACGAGGGCGGAATTATTGTAACCGTCAAGCTTAATTGATCACGGCTATGGGAGGGGTCTTGCCCCTCCCATTAATATACGGAGGTAACAAATGAGATACTTTACAAAGGAATGGTACAACGACACCCTACTTGCCGAGGTCTGCTTTCAGATGCGGAGCACCTCGCAGGCAGATCAGTTCTCCGAAAAGCACTTCAAGTCGCTCTACGAGGGACAGAAAAAGTGGTTTTTGAAGAGTGAAAAGGTCATTGCAAAGCAAAGAAAGGTCAAGTTTGACGAAGCGGCTGCCGAGGCGGCGTTTGAGGCGAACTACAACGAAAATCTTGAGTTTATAAAGAACAATATCCCTGCCGACATTCTCGCAAAGGTCGCTGACGTGCGCGTGCTGGCTATGGGAAGCGCGTCTTACGAGGTGTTCCACGAGATCACGCGCTTTTGCGGTCAGGTCAACCGTCGCTGCGAGGCGGTCAAGGAGGACTACGACGGCGAGGTCGAAAAGCTTGCCGAAAAGCTCGGCTGGTACAAGATAAACTGTCTTAACTGGATACTCAATGCACCTATCAGCGCAATTGAGAAAGCTGAAAACGGCAATTTCGTCATCACGACCTCCCCCGAATACACCGACGTGTCCTGCAAGGTCACACTTTCGGGCGCGCAGACTGTTCTCTGCCCCGACGAGCTCATCGGCGCGGCAATATTGCACCTTGAAATTCTCCCCGCGGGCGAGATGCTTGAGCTCAATCTGCTTTGTATGACGAAGGGCGGCAAGTCGGTCGAGTTTTCGGCGCAAATGACCGATATCGAGGTCGAGGATATAACGAACGGTTAAAATTCCCGTTCAACTGATAGTTTCTTCGACACAAAAAGCCTTGACAACGCTTGGCGTTTGTTGTATAATTATATTCCATACTGAAAAAAGGAGGTGTCCGTTTTGGCAGATAAAAAGGGCGGGCATAAAATAATCGCCCAGAACAAAAAAGCGTATCACGACTATTTCGTGGACGAAAAATACGAGGCGGGCATCGAGCTTTTCGGCACGGAGGTCAAAAGTCTTCGCGCAGGCGCGGTCAATCTCAAGGACTCTTACTGCGACTTCAAGGACGGCGAGCTTTTCGTCGTCGGTATGCACGTGAGTCCCTATGAGCACGGCAATATTTTCAATCGCGATCCTATGCGTAAGCGCAAGCTCTTGATGCACAAGCGCGAGATCCTCAAACTTTTCGGTCTCGTCGCGCAAAAGGGCGTTTCGCTCATTCCCCTCTCTCTATATTTCTCAGGCTCGCGTGTAAAGGTCGAGCTCGGGCTCTGTCGAGGCAAAAAGCTTTACGACAAGCGCGATTCGATCGCCAAGCACGATGCCGATCGCGAGATCGAGAGAAGATTGAAGGATAGAGGGTAGGAAGCGCAAGCATACGCCACAGGCGAGTAGTGAGCTTCACCGAAACGCCTTGCGTTAACACGTTTGCGAAGCAAACATATCACAATTTGCGAAGCAAATTATATCACGCTTTGCGCAAGCAAAGCATATCACTTCAAATCGCTCTGCGATTTGAAATATCACTGCGCGACCGCAAGCGTCGCGCTTATGGGGGTGTAAAGGTTTCGACGGGGATTTTGAGGTATGATAAGCGGGTAGAGCCGAGTAATCTCTAAAACTGCTCAAACTTTAAAAAATAAACGACAACAATACTGTTGCTATGGCTGCCTAATCATTGACCCTTCGGGGCTCAATGATGGCAGTGCCGCGACCTGCGGGTCGCCCGTTCCTCTCGGTAGGACCACGAACCGAGACTGAGCGTCATTTTAGTGGTGCACGTGCATCGGCGGTTACCGTTGAACCGATCACGCAGAAAACGGTTGCTTCTTTGACGAGCCTGAGCATCGGCGCGGCAAAGAAAAAGACTCAATAGATGTTCTGCACCCGGAGAAAGTTGTATCAAGAGGTTTTCGGACAGGGGTTCGATTCCCCTCACCTCCACCAAAATTAAAAGCACCTCCTCGCGAGGTGCTTTTAATTTTGCTGTCGATGGAGGGAATCGAACGGGTCGGTAGTGAATGTCTGCCAGTGGCAGACAGAGCCGACCCTGACCGAGCCCGCAGGCGAGAGCGATTCCCAACGATAGCAAGGACTCGATGTCCGCGCTATCGTTCTATGCCCTCCACTCCCTTGCGGAGTGCCTTTAATTTTTGGTGCGGTTCGGGGCTTGGGAGAATCCCTCACCAAAAATCGCAACGCGATTTTTGTGTAAAGGTTCTGATTCTCCTCACCGCCCAGCGTGGTCTTTTGTGCGCTCTTTGTTTTTGTGATCTTACCCCGAATTATTTCTCATTCCCTCTTGCAAAACATCATAAATTATGATACAATAGACACGTTATGCAAACCTACTCGCATCATCTTATTTCGGAGGAACAAATGAAAAAAGCAAAGATAATCATATTAGCAGGACAGTCGAACGCCGTGGGTGTCGGACACAACAAATACCTTTCAAAGCATTTTGACTCGGCGACCGAGGCAAGATTCCGCGATGGCTACGACAATATTCTGATCAACTACTCCTCCCACGCGATCAAGAGCAACGGCTTTGTCAAGACGAGGACAAATTGCACCGAGGCGGCGAAGGACACGCTCGGTCCCGAGGTGGGTATCGCGCGAGTGCTCGACGCAAAATGCAACGGGGAGCAGTTTTTCATCGTAAAATGCGCCTTTGGAGGCACGGGACTCTGCCACGATTGGCTCTCGGAGTCCGATCCCGCGCATATTTCGGGCGTTGAGGTCGATTTTAACAAGGCGATACAGTTTATCGAGCCGACACCTGCGGGCTGGTGCTACAACGAGCTTGTAAAATTGCTTTCGGAAAGTATCGAGATACTTAAGCGCGACGGATTTGAGCCGACGATCTGCGCTTTTTGCTGGATGCAGGGCGAGAACGACGCGATGACGCGCGAGAATACAGACGCATATATCGGTCGCTACGAGCGTTTACTTGGCGATCTTGAGTCGAGATTTGCTCCCTATTTTGAAGATTGCCGCTATATTGAGGCTGGAGTTTCGGAAATTTGGGATTTTTATAAGGAAATGAACGAAAACAAGCGTGAATATGCCGAGAAAATGGGTCACAAGTATATCGACACGATCGCGGCGGGGCTGACGACGAAAAACGAGCCCGAGGAGGAGCCGGATATTTACCATTACGACGCGAATGCGATCGTAAGGCTTGGGGAGCTCTTTGCAGAGGCGATAATTGATTGACAAATTAAAAAATTTATAAGCATTTTCCAAAAAGGTCTTGACTATTCCATCATTTTGTAGTATAATACTTTTGTTGCGCCGGAATGATGGAATTGGCAGACGTGCTGGACTCAAAATCCAGTGGTAGCGAT
>CAZQLJ010000141.1:0-4908 GCA_964594085.1 uncultured Clostridium sp. | reverse complement strand
GGTGTGGTCATCAAAATATACCGTGTAGGTGTGCGTTCCGGGCCGGGTCGCGAATTCGATCATATTTGCGTCGTTAAAACTCGTACTGTTGCTTTCAGTAGTATAACGCAACTGAACGCTCGACGTAGACTCCAGCGTCATAGTTATTTGCACGGCATTATACTCAGACAGCTTACAAGCAGTAGTGATCTTTCCGTATACGTAGGGGTCAGAAGTTCCATTGATCGTACAACTTATACCATTGTTGGATGTATTACCGCGCGTAGTTGTGGTTGTAATCTCGTTGGCATACAGCTCTGTACTACTAGACAGAGCACTTTTGTAGAAATTCTTCAAATCATAAGATTTCCCTGTCCCTGTGGGCTCGCCCGTTGCAGTTTCATCAAGGAAGTTCTGTCCGTATGCGTGAATATCATAGTAATAATATCCGTAACGGTAAATGTTAGCCGTTGCAGATTTAACCGAGTTGGAGGCATAATAGGTTCCGTTGGCCGTCTTTACGTATACGTCCATCGTATTCCGAACGTAAACGTCTCCGTTCTTGTTGGTAACGGTAGCAAGCTGACTGCTCGCCAAAGGATAGTAGAGATTCATATTGCCATTCTCTACCACGTAATTTTCACGATCACCGTCTACCTTACCGTCCTGAGTGCCGAAGTACGAAGTAACACCATTCGCAAGATCGTTCGCGTTCTCAACGATGTCAACGGGTGTGATATCCTTACCACAGTCCGAGCAGATCTCTGCATATTCAAGCTTGGTATCAACGTAAGAGCGCTTGTGATCACAGGTCGTGGGCTTTCCTTCGGGCTCCGCCTTGTTTACATATTCCCACATCTTAACGTAGTACTGGAACATAGCACGTGCAGCGTTCATATCAGCTGCGGTGATACCCAATTCTTCCGCCTCGGATGTGCCATCAAGAGCAACCAACGACTTAACATAGTTAAGAACGCTGCACTTGATCGTCAGAATGTTATCTCCATCAGTAACTTTAATGCTATACTGATAATTGAACTTTGTAGCAGGGATATTATCGATCAAAACGTAGTCACCGTCTGCATCAGTAAATATCTCATTTCCGCAGTCCTCATCCTCGATCGTTACGCGAAGAGCACTCTTATCACACGTGTGATTAAGATAAAACTTGAGCGATATCGAGTCCTTGAGGTATGCGTTGACGTTGCCAAGATCAAGCGCCTCGACATTAGTAGCATTCTTTTGCAGATCATCAACACCATAGATATGGCCGGAGGTCATATTGTTTACGGGGTTGGTCGATCCGAAATACAAGCCGTCGTTTGCAAGATTGTCCTTGTTGTAATCAAACGACAGCTGAGACATAGCTCCGTAGTTGAGCATGCTCTTGAGCGCTTCTGCAGCCGCCTTGTAGCTATCGTTTGTTGCCGCCAGAGCAATGACCTGATTCGCGTAATCCGTAACGGAATACTTGCGAACCTTACCCACTGTTCCATCAGCCGCATAAGGCGTGATCTTAACCTTGACCGACTGCTGAGCAGCGGCAAGCGATACTTCAAGAACGTTTCTGTCTTTGGAATCTACAGCCATGTTTTGAACATAAACCGTGCGTGATTCTTCCCCATCAATATCGACAACGTAACGATTTACGTTACCTGTATTGATAAAGTAAAACAGCATCTTGACCCTACCCGTGATAGCTACGTTCATAGCAACGAGCGTATCTCCCAGGTCGCCGGGGCTTATAGCGTCGCTTGCAAAGATCGAGAAGTTAATTCCCGATATAACAAACATGCAAACGAGAAGCATAGCCAGGGTCTTTACGAAAAACTTTTTCATAATCCACCTCTTTGAATTATTATTTCTTCTCTATATATTAAGCCCATCTTAACATATATAATAATTATACATTATTTATTATTTTAAATCAATATTTTTGTTATAATTTAACAAATTAGTTTCAAATCAAGCACGATTTTTATGTTTTATAACACAATTTTCAGAAAATACTTTAGTGTGATAACAAATCTGTTGATTTATACAACAAAATATATAGTGCTTATCTGCAACACTATTCAAAATGCTAAAAATCTCGTTAAATCATTTAGTCAATCTCACAATTCAGTCCTCTGCCCATTCAGGTTAATATCGGACTTTAGTTGGCTGAATTTTCTATTGACAAAATGCACTACAAATTATATAATTAATTGTCAGCTCAACACTTATTTTATAGTTGAGGACAGCTACTCGACCAAACAAATTGCAAACCGAAAGGAAAATAAAAAATGAAAAAATTTTTCTCCGAATACAGAACCTTCATCAAGCGCGGAAACGTAGTAGATATGGCAGTCGGTGTTATCGTAGGTGCCGCATTTACAGCAATCGTAACCAGCTTGAGCAATAGCATTCTCACACCTTTAGTCAACTATATTCTCGCTGTGATCATCGGAAAGGATTATCTTTCGGGGATCCACACGTTTTTGATAAAAATAGAAACCGCTTCCGACGTTTTGGACGCCGAAGGCAACGTGATCGGAACCGAAATGGTCACCGATCTGTCTCAATCTATATACATTGATTGGGGCGCTTTTATCAACGCAGTAATTCACTTTTTCCTGATCGCGCTTGTTCTCTTCACCATTGTAAAAATAATCAACAAAATGCGTTCCGAAAACCTCGAATTTCAAGAAAAAGTCAAGAAAGCAAGACTTTCTCGAGAGCAAAGAGCCGAGCTCAAGGCAAATGGCATAAAAAGACGCGACAAAGCAGCAGTTGCGGCATATTTCGCAGAAAAGCAAAGACTTGCAGACGAGGCAGCCGCCAAAGCCGCGGCAGAGGCAGCCGAAGCGGACAGACGCCACCGCGAAGCTAATCCCACAACGGAGGATCTGCTCAAAATGATTCTCGCCGAGATAAAAAATAAGTAAAACCGCCATGGGCAATCAAAAAGCACCGCAAATGCGGTGCTTTTTGATTGCTTTACCTCGATTATTCTCTGCCTCGGTAGCTCTCTATAACGTACTCGGCGAAAATGCGACCGAGCTCAAGCTCGCACAAAGCGTCGTAATGGCCCCAGTCGGGATCGCCCTCGGGCTCGTTGACGGTAACAAGTCCTGCATCTATAGTTGAAAAATACAGATTCAGCTCCGAAAGCTCACTAAAGCGTCGCTTTGCCTCATTGACCGTGGGATAACCCGGCTCACAATAAGGTCCGTTGGATATTCCAGCATCGATAAAATAGATTCCGCCATCCTCGGCATAGGGCGCAAGGTCCTCGCGCAGATAGGAAACGAATGCAGATTGATTTTCAAAATACTTATCCGCCTTAAATTCCGTGGTATCCGATTCACCCTGCATCCAGCAAATCGCCCCGATGCGCGCATCGTATCCGAGGGACGCGAGATGCTCCATATTTTACCTCGGCATATCGCCACACGTATTATATTCAAATTCTCACCGTTGCGATGTGCGGACGGTGATCGGATGCCACGATCGACGGAATGTCGGCATCTACTACCTCAATATCTCGCGAAACGAAAATATAATCTATCTTTTGCACGGGTCTGTCCGAGGGGAAGCTGAGCTTCGGCGCATCGAAAAGCTCCGCCGTGTCCTTCATCCTCGCTCTGATCGGATCGAGCACGGGATCGTCGGGAGTCACGTTAAAATCGCCCATAAGTATGCATTTTTCACCGACCAAAAGCCCTGCGACAGTCCTCGCCGCACTCTCCTGTTCGTCGGGATTCAGTCCAAAGTGCGAGACCAAGACCGTCAAGCCGCCCTCAAGCTCTGCGCGCAGAATGCATCGGGTCTCATAGTAGCCGTCGTATGCCTTGGGCTCGGGATCGGGAATAATAATGCTCTCGGCGCTCAAAATCGGAATTTTTGACAAGATCGCGTTACCGTAAGGCCCTTCGTTCGCAAATTCGATCGCCTTGGCAAAATAGCAGTACTTCATTCCCGTAAGCTCCGCAAGCCTTTCGACCTGCGCTGTGTATTCGGGGTGCGGCCCCTGATCGCGCATCTCGTTGAGACCCACGATATCCGCGCCACAATCGAGAATCGCCTTCGCCATAACGTCGAAATCGATCCTTCTCTCAACAAAATTCAAGCAATGCTGCGTGTTAAAGGACATTATTTTCATTTTGACCACCTCGCCTCACTCAATTAACAACAATAAGTATAACATATCCGCCGCGAGATGTCAATATCACAACGACGATATAAATCGGGGAAAAGTAAAACAAAAAGGAGTCCGCTTGGACTCCCTTTGTTATAGGTTCACACAACAGAATCGAACCTTATATTTTTTTCTTATTTCTCACGCCTTTATACATCTCTCTATAAGCATCCAATAATCTTTCAATATTCTCATCAGTCAATTCGAAATTGCCGGAAAGGTTATCTGCCATTACTTCCAAAAACTTATTTGCGCTTCCGTTATAATCAAGCTGACATCTAATCTGACCTTCCAAATGTTTTTTCATACCTTCAGGAACATTATCCCCCGGTTTTACGTTAAGCTCCAATCTGTTCCTTTTGGGGATATAGGAAAACAAATCATCAATGGAGCACTCAAAAGCATCTGCAATCATTGGTAAAAGCATCACATCCGGCATTGTCACTTCCTGCTCCCATTTAGATACGGATTGATTTGACACACCCAAAAGATTTCCAAGCTCGGCTTGTGTTAAGCTTTTTTCCCTTCTGAAGCGAGCAATATTTTTCCCAATAGACATATAATCCTCCAAAAAAATAATTTCAAAACCGATTTTGTGATTATATTATACATTAAGTTCACTTGTAAGTAAAGATATCATATTGAGATTTTAAGTTAAATAATTCTCCGTTTAGTTGGAGGGCCGGTCTATTCAGCGCACGTCGAATCCAACCGCAAGCGGTTGGAACGGGTTCGAGTCGTAAAGTATG
>CAZQLJ010000140.1:0-4953 GCA_964594085.1 uncultured Clostridium sp. | reverse complement strand
CGCGCCGCCCGTAATGAGTACTGACATCTCTATTCTCCTTTATTTCGTTGCTTTTCGTGTTGGTTGCTTGCTTAAATATATTTTGCCACGATGGCGTTCATTTCATCCATTTTCTTTTCCATGTCGGCAACGAGTTTGAACTGGTTGCGCGCACGGTCGAGGTTGTGATCGGGATACTCGGTTCTGAAATACACGTCTCCGTCAAGATAGTCGGAGAGGAAACGGATTCCCGTTTCGTATGTAAGTATCATCGCGCCCATGGGAAGCGCTCTGATCTCGGACTCGGAGAGGCTGCCCTCAAGTCCTGCTATAAATCCTCTTGCGTAGGCTTCAAACATATCAAGTCTGCAATAGACCTTGTCAAGATCGGTCTCGTCCTCTGCCGCACTCGACGCGCCGAAGCGGATACTGTCGCCGAAGTCTGCAAGAACGCTACCGGGCATTACGGTATCGAGGTCGATAACGCAGATTCCCTCTCCGCTTTCGCGGTCCACCATAATATTGTTGAGCTTCGTGTCGTTATGCGTAACCCTGAGCGTAAGAGAGCCGTTTGCTATGCTCTCGTTTATGAAGCTTGTGATATGCTTGCGGTCAAGCGCGAACTTTATTTCATCGGGGATGAGGTGTGCTCTGCCCGACTTGTTTTCCTCGATCGCCTTCTGGAGATTTGCATATCTCCACTCGGTGTTATGGAAGTTCGGAATGCTTTCGTGAAGCGCGCTCGCATCGAAATCGGCAAGCTGACGCTGGAACTGACCAAATGCAAATCCAACCTTCTCAAACATCTCCGCCGACTCGACCTTCATATAGCACTCCGAGTCCTCAACGAAATCATACATTCTCCAATAGATACCGCGGCGGTCAACGTGACCCCACTTTCCGCTTTTGGTCCAAATAACGCGGAGAGCTCTTCTTTCAGCATTGATTCCCTTCTGCTCATATCCGCGGCGGATATGCTCGGTAACTCCGACTATATTTTCCATAACCTCATCGGGCTTTTTGAATATATCGGTATTCACCATCTGCATAACGTATCTCTTGCCCGTGTCGTAGGTCAGAAAATAGGTTCTGTTTATATGTCCGTTGTGGCACTCCTCAAGGTGAACCACGTTGCCCTCGATGTCAAAATGACCTGCGGAGGTTATAATATCTTTTTCAGTTAAATTAAAATCCCTCATGTCTTACCTCAACTAAGTTTATTTCCAAAGCTTGTGGGGGTATTCGCCGTTGTTCATAAGTGCCCGAAGTGCGCTCTTGACGCCTTCCTTATCCTCGGAGTAGGTAACTCCGTACCACGCCGCACTCGTCTCGTGGACCTTGACGGTGCACTTGCCTGCCTTCATCATATCATCGATAGCTCCGGGGAGATAGTATTCGCTCTTGAGCTCTTTTCCCTTTTCGGAGGAAAGGAACTTATGGAAGCCTTCCTTGAGGTCGCCGAAGATCGCAGGGGTTAGTCCCCAGCAGTTCATCGACACCACGGTGTCTCCCGAAAGATCCTCCCATTCTCCGCCGTCGTTCAGGAACTGCGCGTCGTTGCCGTGAGTCTTGATCTTGGTCAGCTCGGTGATCGACGTGAGCATTCCCTCGCTGTCGGTCGCACATCTGCCGCGCGAGACCGTGCCGTTTTCGGTAAGAGTGTTGCGAAGCACGTAGCCGACCATACAATATTCGGTCGAGGCCGTATCGAGCTTACCAAGATGGTCGGCAAGCTTGACGAACGCGTCTCTGCCGTAGAAATCGTCGGCATTTACGACCGCAAAATTATCGGTAACGTAGGGGGCGGCACAAAGAAGCGCGTGCGAGGTTCCCCAAGGCTTCTCTCTGCCCTCGGGAATATCGTTGATATCCTGAAAAGCGTATTCGACCTTTATGTACGGTTCAACTCGAGCACCGACTGTCTCGCGGAACGCGTCGTAATTCTCTTTCTTGATAATGAAAACGACCTTATCAAAGCCCGATTTTACGGCGTCGAATATCGAAAAATCTATTATAAATTCACCGTTGTCGGTGATAGGATCTATCTGCTTGAGCCCGCCGTAGCGCGATCCCATTCCCGCAGCAAGTATTACGAGTGTCATCTTAAAGCTCCTTTGGTTATTAGAGTAGATTGAAATTATTTCTGTAAATCATTGTAGCAAGTTTTTCGTTTTATTGCAACTGATTTTTAACTATTTGTGCACACTTTTTCACGATTTTGTGCAAAAATATAATTTTTTCGGCGATTCGCGGACTGTCTGATTGTTGCGAGGATATACCCCTTGTCTAAGTAAACACAAGATACTTACGACAACCGTATCGTCGTCACCCGAAATTTAATTATATATTATACACAAAAAATTGTAAATAGAAAATTCAAAAATTTACACATTATTTACATTACTTTTAGTTGGGTGAAATCTATTGACATTTTCACTGTAAAGTAGTATAATGATATGTGGTTTGAAATCACTTTGAAAGGCGGTCACATTATGAAAAAAACAAAAAACATTATCTCTCGCAGAGTTGTAGCTCTGCTCTGCGCGATCATTACGTTAACTGCTCTGCTCTGCTCCTGCGACGTTGTGAAGACCGAGGAGCTTGAAATAAACGTCTCCGTTCTCAACGGCACGACGGGCTTCGGCGCGGCAAAGCTGATGAGTGAAGCAACAAGCGGACAGACCGAGCTCAACTATAAATTCACTGTTGAAAAAGAGGCTGATCCCATTACCAAGGGACTGATCAACGGAAGCATCGACATCGCGGCTCTCCCGACTAACGCCGCCGCCGCGCTTTACAATAAAACGAACGGTGCGGTCAAGATCGCCGCGGTCAACACTCTCGGTGTGCTTTATCTCGTGGTAAACGGCGAGAAAGTCGAAATAAACGATATTTCCGAGCTTGACGGCATGACCGTGTATTGCCCCGCGCAAAATCCTGCCTTTATTTTCGAGGCGATCTGCCGTGAAAACAATATTAACGTGACTATCGACACAAGCTACGCAGAGCCTGCATTTTTGCGTGAGGCGATTGCTACGGGTAAGGTCGATATCGCCGTTCTTCCCGAGCCTATGGTCACAATCGCACAAAGCGCCAACGATAAGCTCACCGTCGCGCTTGATCTGACTGACGAGTGGGAAAAGGTGTACGGCGAGGGCACTCTCATGCAGGGTTGTATCGTCGTTCGTACCGAGTGGGCGGATGCTCATCCCAAGGAGCTCGAGCAGTTTCTTGGTGACTACGAAAGCTCGGTTCAATTTACCGTTTCCGATCCCAAGGGCGCGTCGGAGTGCATAGCAGCTACGGGAATTTTTGATCAGGCGGCGGTTGCCGAGAAGGCGATCCCGAAATGCAATATCGTCTTTATCGACGGTGAAGAAATGGCAAGCGCGCTCGACGTTTTCTTTGCAAAGCTTTATGCCGTTAACCCCAAGGCCGTCGGCGGAAAGATCCCCGATAGCAAGATCTATCTTGGAAAATGATGAAAAAAATACTGAAATATTCACTCATCGCGCTCGTCTGGCTCGGCTTGTGGCAGCTGATCTCTATGGCGGTGGGGCACGAGCTGCTCTTTCCTGCGCCGTGGGCGGTTATCGTCAGGCTCGGGGAGCTTGTGATCACGCTCGATTTTTATAAAACGATCGGACTTTCGCTTCTTCGCATTGTTGCGGGGATCGCGATAGGAGTGGTCATAGGGGCGCTCGGAGGTATGCTTACCGCGTTCTCAAAATTGTCAAGAGATTTTTTCGCTCCCGCGCTCGCGGTGATAAAATCGACTCCCGTGGTGTCGTTTATTTTTCTGATCGTGCTCTGGATCAGCCGCGACGTCGCTCCGCTTATTATTGCGGCGATGATCGTTACACCTGTCGTGTGGGCAAACGTTGAAACGGGATTTCTCAATTCCGACAAGGATTTGCTTGAAATGGCAAGCGTTTATAAAATGAGTCGATCCTCTAAAATAAAGCATATTTATCTGCCGAGTATCGCTCCCTACTTTTTCGCTTCTCTCCGTGCCTCGCTCGGTATGGCTTGGAAGGCTGGGATCGCGGCAGAGGTGCTTTTAGTTCCCGTTACTTCGATTGGCAAAATGATATCGGACGCGAAGATCTATTTTGAAACCGTCGATCTTTTTGCTTGGACGGTCGTCGTGATAATTTTGAGCGTCGTTATTGAAAAATTGATGGTCGTTCTCTTCTCTGCGCTTTCGAAAAAGGGTCTTTCGACTGTGAAGGGAGGCGAGAAGATTGACTGAACTTAAAAATATACGAAAATCGTATGGAAATAACGTCGTGCTGGACAATTTTTCGCTGAAATTGACTCAAGGATCGAAAAATGTGGTCCTTGGTGCTTCGGGCTGCGGAAAAACCACGCTTCTTCGCATAATAGCGGGACTTGAAAAGGTTGACGGCGGCGAAACGTTGCGCGACGAAAGAATCGCGTATATGTTCCAGGAAACAAGACTTTTGCCTTGGAAAAATGCGCTTGACAATATCCGCGCGGTGCTCAAAAAAGAGAATTTTGTTCTTGCGGACAAATATCTTTCGGCGGTCGGACTTACCGACGCAGAAAAAAAATTCCCCCACGAGCTTTCGGGGGGAATGGCGCAAAGAGTAGCGTTTGCGCGCTTTCTTGCCTTTGCCGAGTCAATCGACGCAGAGTTGCTCTTGCTTGACGAGCCCTTCTCTGCTCTCGACAAGGAAACTGCGACAAAAATGCTTGAATTATTGAAGAATTTTTCGGTGGGCAAGACTCTCCTGCTCGTCACACACGACGAGGGCGATATTGCCTTTGCTGACAACGTGATCAAGCTCTAAACCCAGAAGAATACCAACACAGCCTTGTCACCTTTAAAACAATCAGAGAAACTGTTGAAGGGATTGTTGTGCATATTTTTTACAATCCCTCCGTCATTTTCTTACGAAAATGCCACCTCCCTTTACACAAGGGAGGCGAAAGATAGTTGCCATATCTGTG
>CAZQLJ010000139.1:125-4956 GCA_964594085.1 uncultured Clostridium sp. | reverse complement strand
CATTGAATGAACGCAGAGAAATGCCACCTCGCGCTCGAAGGAATGTCCGTATTCATCTGCCTGCTCTTTTGCTTTTTCAAGGGAAATGACGATATCTCCGAGGTTGCTCATTATCTCGTCGACGGGGGGCTCGTCGGTCTCGCCCTCAAAGTCGAAGAGGGGGAACGAGAGCACATCGGTGGGCTTGTCTACCTCACGGAATTTCTTATTGAGCTCGTGTATACCCTCGTTGTCGGTGAAGGTGACCGAGACCTCGCAGTGATTCTGAAAATCCTCAAAATCGAGTGTGGTCTCAACGGCTTCTCTGATAAGCATTTTCATTTTGTAGGTCAGAGGGAGCTTATCCTGTGCGTTTTCAAAATAAATTTTGAGTCCCATTTTTCTGTTCATATCAGTTAATCTCTTGAGGATCGGTAGCTATGCTTGCCGTCCGTTTCCTTTCTGTCGTTGTGCTTTTTATCGTCGTTACGCGAAAATTTCTCTCTGCGCTCTTTATCATATTTTTCGTATGCGAGTATTATCTTCTGAACCAGCTTATGTCTTACAACGTCGCGCTCGGTGAAGCTATGGATCGAGATATCCTCGATATCCGTGAGTATCTTGACCGCCTCAGCAAGACCGCTTTTTTGTCCGTACGGCAAATCTGTCTGCGTAAGGTCTCCCGTTACCACCGCCTTTGAGTTGAAGCCCAGACGGGTCAAAAACATCTTCATTTGCTCGGGTGTACAGTTTTGCGCTTCGTCGAGGATTATAAAAGAATCGTCGAGCGTTCGTCCTCGCATATACGCCAAGGGCGCGACCTCGATTACTCCCTTTTCGACCTGACGCTGATAGTTCTCTGCTCCCATCATTTCGTACAGTGAGTCGTACAGTGGGCGGAGGTAGGGATCGATCTTGCTTTGCAGGTCACCAGGCAAAAATCCGAGCTTTTCACCTGCCTCGATCGCGGGTCGGGTGAGGATTATTCTCGACACCTGCTTTTCGCGCAGTGCCTTTACCGCCATCGCGACTGCAAGGAAGGTCTTACCCGTTCCAGCGGGTCCGATGCCGAGAACGATGGTATTCTTTTTTATCGCGTTGACGTACTGCTTCTGTCCGACGGTCTTTGCCTTGATCGGCTTACCCTTCATCGTGACGCAGATCGTGTCGTCGCCAAGCTCCTCAAGCTCGCCCGAGTTACCCGAGCTCACCGTATCGCAGACGTATATCACGCTTTGATCGTTGATATTTTCGTTATATTTCGCCATTTTGACAAGGTAAGCCACGGCGCTTACCGCCTGACCGACTGCCGTATCCTGATCGCCCGAGACGACGATGACGTCCTCGCCGCTGTCGGCTATGCGATTATGCACGGCGACTCCGAATTTCTTTTCGATTATTTTCACGTTTGAATCGCAACTTCCGAAGACCGTTGCCAGCACGTCGGGGCTTTCTATTTTAATTACTTTACTGCTCACTTTTTGTCCTTTCAAATGTTATTCAACCTCAAACTCCACCGTTTTGGCGATATCCTCGATGGCTATCACGGTACAATAGAGTGCGAAGGAGTTTTCCTTGATTTGCGGAACGATTATTTTGCGGAGAATGATCGTGTCCTCTGCCGCTGTCGCGAGCTTTTGCGAAAGCTCATAATACGCAAGCTCCTCGGCTTCCTCCGGGGTACGCCTTAGCGTGACCGATTCGTATTCTAAATGCTTTACTGTTCGCATCTCAAACGGAGTTTCGGTTCCGTCGGGAAGGCAAAGACTCTCCACTATACTTATTGTATCATATAATGAGCCCTCTTTTCCACTATTTTTTGAAATGTTAATCGAATAGTCAAAAAAATTTAAATATTTATCGCAATATTCTGCCCCTGTGTAGACCGTTGCTTCGTATTCGTAGGGGATCTCGATATAATATTCGGTGACGGTTTTTGCCATTATGCTCCCTTCGGCGCGGGTATAGCGAAAGCCGAGCGTTTGACTGTCGTAGAGCCCGCTTACGAGCAGGTCGCCTTGATCGACGTGCTGTCCCGACACGATAACCACGTTACCGTTATACACTCTTACCTCTTGTATGATCCCCGATTTTGAGGCGACGAGGTTGGCGGGCTTGGTCGATGCCTGCTCGTCGGTCTCTCCTTGGTACTCTCTTATCTGCACCTCGGCGACCGTGCCGATAAGGTTTACAGATATCCACGATACTCTTTCCGAATCAAGCAGAAATTCGTTTTCTATTTTGTCGGTGTTGACCGATGGGATATACGAGCCGACTCCGAGACCGTAGTTTTTTAAGGCTTCGCAGATCTCGGAGGTGGTGATATTCTCGTTACCCGTGACTTCTATATCCCAGACGAAGCGGTGCGAGAAAAAAACGAGCGCGGCGGCGAGAAGCATACCTATCGCGATGCCGTATCTATGCTTATACCGTGACAGGAGCGTGGGAATGCCGCCTTTTTTGACGGTTTCGAACTCTATTCCCCTCTCTCTTGCCTCTTTTTCGAGCTTCTTTTTTGCGGATAGGCGCATAGTGAGAAATACGCCGTCGGTCTCGGCTCTGAAGTTTGAATACGGTATGCAATAATACATACAGAGGTTTAAAAGCGGGGTGATATTGTCGTAATTTGCTTTTATCGTGACGTAGCCGCAAATAAAGTAGGATATGTTCATTTGTTTTTCTCCTCGCTGTGTGTCAGGTCGAAGCGGACTGCCAATATGTTGCCCTCCACCGTTACCGTGCCGCTGTGGTAGGTTGAGCAGATAAGGCGCTCTCCCTCGATCAACACGGCAAAGCCGCGCGCAGACATTATCATTTCGTCGGGGGAATATTTCAAAATCCTGCGGCAGCCTTGCATAAAGAGCGTGTTTCTGCCTCTTAATTCTATGCGAAAGTCACTGCCCAGCACGTCGCTCGGCAGCTCTGCCTTAACTGCGAGGAATTCGAGGAATCCCCGTTTATCCTTATGAACTTTATTTGGCTCTGCACTCATATTACGACCTCGGACAAAATATATTTTACTGAAATTCATTCGCTTTCGGGAGGGTAGAAATGGCAAGTGCAGAGGCAAAAAAACATAGATTCCCGATCTTTGCTGTGATCGCCTCGGCGGCTTTCCTTCTTTTCCTTATCCGTTCGAGCGTTGCAATCAATTATATGAAAAAGGGGCTTCAACTATGCGCAGGGGCGGTCATTCCGTCACTTTTCCCTTTTATGATAATCTCCGAGCTGCTGATCCACAGCGGTGTCGGGCAGCGTGTGGGGAGATTGTTGGCGAAACCGACGAGATTTCTATTTGGAATAAGCGAGGCGGGGGCTTGTGCCTTCGTGCTTGGCGCGATCTGCGGATTTCCCATAGGGGCGAAGACGCTATGCTCTCTCTATGACCGCGGCGAGATATCGGATCGCGAATTTTCGCGCGCGCTGACCTTTTGCAACAATCCCGGGTCGGCGTTCGTGATAAGCGCGGTGGGGGTGTCGCTCCTTGGCAGCGTGGAGCTTGGGGTCACGCTATACGGGTGTGTTTTACTGTCAGCGGTTATCGTTGGAGTTTTTGAGAGATTTGTTTTTGGAAAGGTCGGGAGTGGGTTGTCGGAGTCGGGGCGCGAGACGTTGGTTTTTGAAAAACGGGGGGCGATCGAGGTCTTTACGTCGGCTATACAGAGCTCGGCGATCTCAATGCTGACGGTATGCGCTTACGTGGTGTTTTTTTCGTCATTCGTGGGGTGTATCGGGTCGTTGCTTGCCAAGATCGATGTTCCACAAGTGGTGACGGCGATGATATTTGGATTTTTTGAGATATCAAGTGGAATGGGGGCGGCGGTTGAGGTTGGATCGCCCTTGATGGCAGTATTGCTTTGTGCGGCGGGCGCGGGGTGGTCGGGATTATCGGTGCATTTTCAGATAATTACGATCTGCTCGGGGCGCGGGGTGTCGTTCAAGCCGTTTTTTATTGCCAAGGCGGCGCAGGGTGTTATATGCGCGGCGCTGATGTGGGTAGCGTTGAAGATATTTCCCTTTTCGGAGGAGGCTTTGGCGAGGTTTCCCGCGGCCGAGGGAGTGGGGCGAGCATACTCGAACGCGGCGTTCGTTTGCTGTGTGTTTTTCTTGGCGGCGGTGTTGCCGATCGTGTTGGGAAGGAAGAAATGAGAAAGCGCAACGCCGATGGCGTTGCGCGCTTTTGTGATTTGGAATTACGCTGTTATACGATTGCTATAACAACGAAAACGATCGCGGTAGTTGTAACTATAGCAAGCAATGAATAAAAAACGAAAAAGCCGATGGAAATTCCCTTCAGGACGCGGTTGGGGGCGATTTTAACTGCCAAGCAAGAACCAAGAAAGCCTATCATTGATACGATGAATTCGCCCAAGATAAAGCCGAACCACACTGTCAGCGAGCCAATAATTGTTGCCAGAATAGATGCTCCAGGTAATTGATCATTGGAAGATTCGTTGTTTTGCATATTATCCTGCATATTGTCAAATGAGTTTTGAGTCGAAAAGAAGATGGCTACTGAAATTATCAGAAAAATAGTTAAGATACATATTACAGCTATTGATCCTGCTTTGTTTCCCATAAACTCACCGCCTTTCTGTAATTATGATATCATAGCTTGAAGGAAATGTCAAGGGAAACAAAAATCCACCGCTTTTGCGATGGATTTTGGAGCTGGTAATCAGAATCGAACTGATGACCCGACAATTGCGAAGCAATTTCGCACAGTGAGCGCAGCGAACGTAGGTCGTCCTTACCAATGACGTGCTCTACCGACTGAGCCGTGGCGAAGTAGAAACAAAAAATCCACCGCTTTTGCGATGGATTTTGGAGCTGGTAATCAGAATCGAACTGA
>CAZQLJ010000138.1:0-5048 GCA_964594085.1 uncultured Clostridium sp. | reverse complement strand
TTTAAAAAGAGGAACAGCTAAATAAGAGTCTGAACCCTTACACTCGCTTCGCTCGGTGGCAGATTAAAGTGAGCCTGCTCACACATACTAAAAATACGCAGTAGGGATAAACCCTACTGCGTATTTTTGGTGCGGGTAACAGGGGTCGAACCTGCACGAATTAACACAAGATCCTAAATCTTGCGCGTCTGCCAATTCCGCCATACCCGCGAATTTGTGAGTGGGTGTGGTGGAATTAATCCGCACACGCCCGCATATTAACTTTTATATTCGCGATCCTAAATCTTACGCAGTCTGCTTCCGTAAGGCTCCGCCTTACTTACCGAGGTGCTTCGCACCGTCGCAATTCCGCCATACCCGCGAACTAAATTATTTTACCACACAAATTCCCTTTTGTCAACCCAAAAGACATCATCTTCCATCCTTTTTATTGAAAGTTTTTGAAGGTGGGGTTTGGGGAGGAAACTTTTTCCCAAAAAGTTTCCTCCCCATAATTCCTCTTATTGTATCTTAGGAAGACTTGCAGCGGCGATAGACTGACCTACGCGGCGGCTGCTCTCATCGGGGATATGAATAGTGATCTTCTTTGCAAGCTCGGGGAACTCCTCTGCGAGAACCTTCTCTGCATTTCTGTGAAGAATATTACCACCCTCACCCGAGGAAACACGACCCATAAGAAGCACGTGCTTGATATCGTAGAACTGCGCGTAGTAAGCTACCGCATAGCCGAAGTAAGCACCGATCGTCTCGTAGATCTTAGCCGCGCGCTCGTCGCCCTCTGCCATAAGCTTCTGAACGACCTTGAGCTTCTCCGCGGGAGATGCGCTCTCGTCGAGCTCGATATTTGCCGCGGGAGCGAGCTTAATGACCGCATCCTGCGAGAAATACTTAACGCCGCAGCCGTAGTCACCCGACCACTCGTCAACCATCGCGTCCTTGTTGAAGTCCGCGGGAACGAAAGCAAGCTCGTTGAGCCAACCCGTGATGTTTCCGCTTCCGTCAACGTATCCGCCCGCCTCACTCGTACCCATAGCAACGCCAAGTACGTTGTTGTCGTCGAGATCCATAGCGCCTGCAAGCGCGGTAATATCTCCGTCGTTCGCAACCTCTACGGGAACGTCGCCGAAGGTCTTTGCGATATCAATATATATGTTCTTAACTACCTTTTCAAAGGCCTCGGGATTCTCACTCTTTACCTTGAGGAAGAGCGAGGATGCCATAATTCTGTTGCCTACTACAACACCCGCAGTCGAAACGCCGATACCGTCAACACGGGGCATCTTGGAAGCGGCAGTGGTCATAGCGTCGAGGATTCCGTCGTAGTGATACTGAGGATCGTTCTGAAGCTTCGGGAACCAAACGACCTCCTCGGAGTAAATAGCCTCACCCTCAACGACTGCGGAAACCTTACGGTCACTTCCGCCCGCGTCGAAGCCGATGCGACATCCGTCGAGGTGACGTCCAACGGGAGCAGGAGATTCGTGAGCCACAGGAGCCTCCTCAAAGGGCACGTGAACAACCTCAAAATCAGCCTCGTAAATACCCGACATAAAGTCGCGGTCGAATTCACGCGCGCCGCCAACCTTATAAGCCTCTTTTAATCTGTCAGCGATGAGCTTGGAGCCCGCAATGGTCAGCTTGTAGCCGCCGCGCGCCCAAAGCATAGTCTTTGCAAGTCTTTCAACGACAGCATAGTTTTCCTCGTCGTGACCCGTGCCGTCCTTGAATACCTCAAGGGTGTAAGTCGAAGTCAAGCCGTCGTTTCTTTCAAGAGCGATAGTGAGCTTGTCGCCGCCAACCGCCTTAACGGCAGCGTCAAAATCACGACAAACAACGGACATCGGCATAAAGCCGGGATCAAGCGGTGCATTAACCTTAAGCAACATAAACAGTTTTTCCTCCCTTGATGGTTCTTATGATCTGAATATTTTCATCCGTAATAATAATATCTGCGTCCTTGCCTGCCTCAAGCGAGCCCTTGCGGTCAGAGACGTGAATAGCAGTCGCGGGATTGAGCGACGCCATATTGAAAGCCTCGTTTATAGCGAGATCGGTGTGTGCAAGAACGTTCTTGACAGCGTCGTTAAGACGGAGCACGCTGCCCGCGATAGTTCCGTCGGCAAGACGGCACTCGATTCCCTTAAGGAAGATCGGCTGACCGCCCAGCTCGTATTCGCCGTCAGGCATACCACCCGCGCGAACACAGTCGGTTATAAGCACCATCTTCCTGCCCTTGAGCTTGGCAACGATGGTGTAAAGTCCGGGATTTATGTGGAACGTATCTGCAATGACCTCAACAGAAACTTTGTCAGATGCCAGAGCCGCGCCAACGACACCGGGATTGCGGTGTGCGAGAGCCGACATAGCGTTGAAAAGATGCGTTGCGTGAGCAGCGCCGTCAGCGATAGCACTCATCGCCTCCTCAAACTTCGCGTCTGTATGACCCATCGAAATAAGGACGTTCGATTCTGTAGTAAGCTTCTTTATACACTCGTGACCCTTGTCCATCTCGGGCGCGATCGTCAGCGAGGTGATTATATCAGCGTTTTCAAGCACGAAATCAGCGTCGGGCGCGAGAATATTCTCCTCAGCCTGTGCTCCCTTCTTGGAGGGATTGATGAACGGTCCCTCTGCGTGAACTCCGAGGATCTCCGCACCGTCCCAGCTCTTGCTCTCTGCCTTGACCGAACGCACCGCGTCAAGAGTCGCGATTATGTTGTCCTTTGCTACGGTCATAGTGGTCGGCAAGAAGGAGGTAACTCCGTTCTTTGCGATGCCGTACGAGATGATTTTAAGTCCCTCGGGATCTGCGTCGCAAACGTCCTGTCCGAGATATCCGTGAATATGTATGTCAACGAGACCGGGCGCAACGTAATGACCCTCAGCGTCGATCACCTTGGCGTCTGCAGGCACAGAGTCGCAAAGTCCTGCGATCTTGCCGCTTTCCTCACAAAAAGCAAGCGCCTTATCGGTAACGACCGCATCGGGAAGAACGATCTTTCCATTGATGATATACGTCAATGCCATAATTTAATACCATTCCTTTCAGATCAGTTTTTGAAGCTACGGCTTTATGAAAATTACCGAGTGTGAGCCGTATTTTCGGGCATTTGTACCGCTTTTCAAGGGCATCTGCACACATCGGAGATTTGATCCGTATTCAAAATAATTTTATCACATAAATCAAGCTTTGTCAAGCAAAGCAAAGCGCCGATTTTCCTTTCTTTTAGCACATTTTTCATCAATTCAAAAACGGAGAGAAGACTTGGAAAAAATCTTCTCTCCGTATATGTCAACGTGTGTATCAATCGTCGAATTTTATAGCCTGACCGAGTCTGTCGGACTCAAAGCAAGCCTCCATAACGCGCATAACGCGGCGCATCTGGGGATGGGTGACAAGCTGAGTCGCCTTGCCGTCGATAGCAAGACAGAAATTGCGATAATAATCGTGCACGTCGCTTGCGGGACGCTCGAGCTCGTACTCGTCCATAGTCACGCTGTCGCGGGGCGCCATAGTCTTGGTAAGACCCGCGGCAGTCTGCACGGGAATGACCTCGCTTTCGTGCCAGTGGGTGCATTTTGCAACCTTGCACTTCTCTCTCCAGTCGGTAATGATCGCCGAGCCCTTTTCGGCGCGCATGTAGAAGCGAGGCATTGCGATAAAGTTGTAGGTTCCAACCTCAACGTACGCGCTCTTGCCGCCCTCAAAATAAATGGTCAGCTTGAAGCCGTCGTCGACCTCCTCGTTCGTGATATGGTCGAAGGTGCAGTATATCTTTTCGATCTTCTCGTCAAAGATCTGAAGAAGCTGGTCGATAAGATGAACACCCCAGTCAAGCAGCATACCGCCGCCGTGCTCCTTCTCGCCGCGCCAGTCGCTCGGAATACCGCGGCTGCCGTGGATTCGCGACTCTATGTTAATGATGCTTCCGAGCTCACCCGACTCCTTGATCTGCTTCATAGCGAGAAAATCGACGTCAAAGCGCCTGTTCTGGTGCACGGAAAAGACCTTTCCGCTTTCCTCTGCCGCCTTGATCATCTGATCAAGCTCAAGAGAGTTCATAGCAACGGGCTTTTCGCAGATGACGTTCTTCCCTGCCTTCAGCGCCTTGACAACAACGTCAATATGCGAGTCGTTGGGGATAGCGACCGTAATAAGATCGACCTTTTCATCATTCAGAACGTCCTCAAGCGAATCGTACGCGAAAATTCCGCGCTCGCGAGCCAGCTCGCTCTTTTTAGGGTCAATATCGTAAATTCCCGCAAGGGAAACAACGTCGCTCTTAAGCGCGTGCTGGGTGTGCCAGCCGCCCATTCCACCGTAACCGACAACAACAAGATTTTTCTTCATATTTAATCTCCATTCCGCCGCTCGCGGCGGCACAAACAGTAATCGATGAATTTTGCCGCCAAGGCAAAATTCTCGCGTGAAACAGTTCACTTTATGTTTAGACAAAAGAAACTTTCACGCTGTCGTCCTTTCCTTTGGGAAAAGTATTTTATTTCCTCTGAATTAATTTTAACACAAATACGCCGCCTGTCAAGAATTTTGCACAAAAATAGCAATATTTGTCCATATTTTTGCAATTTCAGACCACTTAGACAAGACACCTCCCAAATAGCGCCGCCTTGCTTGACAACCTGTCTCAGTTATGGTAAAATGATTAAAGAACATCCACTTTTTTAAGGAATCGGCAACGATTCAGAGTAATATTGATATAATGTAACTATTATTCAACATTTCACCCGATTTGTGCAAGCAACATTTATCAAAACATACTATAATTCAATTAGTTACAAAACAAACGGAGGCACGCTATGTCAAAGCAAATCGGATTGAAGGCTCTTTGTATTCTTTTGTGCGCGGTCGTCCTGATATCTACCGCTTCGTGCGGCGACGGAAATGATCGGTCAACCGATACCGAAAGCACACAAGAAACCACGCAAAAGAGTGAAAGCAGCAAAATCGAAGATACTACAGATGAAACCACCGAGGAAACCACCGACACAGAAAAGGAGCCCACACTTATGATCACAGCGCCCACGGG
>CAZQLJ010000137.1:0-5064 GCA_964594085.1 uncultured Clostridium sp. | reverse complement strand
CTCGTATCTTGAGTCGTCCTTTACGCCAACGCTCTTGATGTCGGGAACGGCGATAAAATACTGCCAAACCTTTTCTGCAAGACCGCAGTTGTCGAATTCCTCGCGAAGAATCGCGTCTGCCTCGCGAAGCGCGTGGAGACGGTCACGGGTGATCGCTCCAAGGCATCTTACTCCAAGACCGGGACCGGGGAAAGGCTGACGGTAAACCATAGCGTGAGGCAGACCGAGTGCCTCGCCGACTACTCTGACCTCGTCCTTAAAGAGAAGCTTTACGGGCTCAACGAGCTCAAACTGAAGGTCGTCGGGAAGTCCGCCAACGTTGTGGTGGGACTTGACCGCTTTTTTGCCCTCTGCCTGCTTGATGCTCTCGAGAATGTCGGGGTATATCGTGCCCTGAGCCAAAAATTCAACGCCCTCGAGCTTTCTTGCCTCGTCGGCAAAGACCTCGATAAATTCCTTACCGATGATCTTTCTCTTGCTTTCGGGGTCGCTGACGCCTGCGAGAAGATCAAGGAAACGGTCGGTCGCGTCTACGTATATAAGATTTGCGTCGAGCTGATTTCTGAAGATCTCGATCACGTTTTCGGACTCGTTCTTACGCATAAGACCGTGATTGACGTGAACGCAAACGAGCTGCTTGCCGATAGCTTTTATGAGCAACGCTGCTACGACAGAGCTGTCAACTCCGCCCGAGAGAGCCAAAAGAACCTTTTTGTCGCCAACCTGAGAGCGAACCTCTTTGATCTGTTCTTCGATGAAAGCGTGCGCGAGCTCGGGAGTTGTAATGCGAGCCATAGATTCGGGACGAATAGAATTCTGCATATGTTTTCCTTTCTTTTCGCAGGGTTTTGCCCTGCAACTTGTTTCCGCAGGGCGCTGCCCTGCACCCGTCTAAACCTTTTTGTAAAAAGGTTTAGAGATCCAAAAACTTTCAATAAGGATAGATGTTTAGATCCCGTTTTGTGTATCTGAACGGAGAAGTGAATTAATGATATTCACCATTTTAAAACCTAAACCGTCTATATTCTGATCTTTCCTTCGGGAAGTTCTTTGGAGAGCGCGAGAACGCTTTCTTTCAAGAAAGGTTCTCGCACGCATCCTATTAATTGGTATAATTATCAAAGTAACCCTGAACGAGAACGACGGGAGTACCCTTGTCGCCCGAGCCGCTTGTCAGGTCGCAAAGCGAGCCGATGAGGTCGGTGAGCTGACGGGGAGTAGTACCCTGAGCCGCCATATTACCAACAAGGCTGGAGCCGTCCTTTGCTTTGATGCTCTCGGAGATCGCCTTCTTGAGCTCCTCGCCCGACAGATCCTTGAAATCGTTATCTGCGAGATACTTGAGCTTAAGCTCGTTGGGAGTACCGATAAGACCGTCCGTGAACGCGGGAGAAACTACGGGGTCTGCAAGCTCCCAGATCTTACCCTGAGGATCCTTGAACGCGCCGTCGCCGTATACCATGACCTCAACGTGCTTGCCCGTTCTGTCGAAAACTCTCTTCTGAATGTCGAGAACAAGATCCTTGCACTCGCGAGGGAAGAGCTTTACGGTGTCCTCGGTGGACTTGTTGGAGCCGAGCAGACCGTACTTTTCGTTGTAACCGCTGCCGCCTATTGACTCGGTCATAATATCGTCGAGACTGCAAACTACCTTTGCGCCGTTTGCAAGAAGAATTCTCTTGGTGCGTGCGCGGGTGTGTATATCACAGTTGATAATATGGTCGCAATAGTCAAGGATCGCCTTTGCCTGATTAGCGAATACGATCTCAACCTCTGCGCCGCATTCCTTTATAAGATCGCCGTAATATTCTACGTAGTCAACGCCTGTGAACTCGTGCTTTTCGTAGCCGAAGAGCTCTCTGTATTTTTCGAGGGAAAGAACGTCAGAGTAGGGATTAACGCCTGCCTCGTCGATCTTATCTATGCTGACAAGGTGGTTTCCGACCTCGTCGGAGGGATAGCTGAGCATAAGAACGATCTTCTTGCAGCCCTTTGCGATTCCGCGCAAGCAGATCGCGAAACGGTTACGGGAAAGGATCGGGAAAATAACGCCGACCGTGTCGCCGCCAAGCTTTGCCTTTACGTCGGTTGCGATATCATCGACCGATGCGTAGTTACCCTGAACGCGCGCAACTACGGACTCTGTGATAGAGATAACGTCGCGGTCGCGGAGCTCAAAGCCCTCGGACTCTGCCGCCTCTATAACGGTATCGGTCACGATAGCCGCGAGATCATCGCCTTCGCGGAATATGGGGCAACGAATTCCTCTGGATACGGTACCTACTTTTCTTGTTTTCTGTTCCATAATTTTATACTCCTAAATCATATAGAATCAAAAAGAAATTTGAGGTAAATCTGACGTCGCGCGGGGCGAGAGATCAATTTACATTCCATTATACCAAATTTCAACACAATATTCAAGATATATTTTGAAAAAACACGCGATTTTTTGTAAAAATCGGTCTACACAAGCATCTTAACAAAGTGAATTATATCACTCTGTATATTATTTGTCAATAATTTTGAAATAATAGACCCTTACGAAATTATTTATCATTAAAAAATATTTTTTGTGAAATTTTACAATTTAAACGGATCGGAGGGAAAAACGTAGCAGCGGACAGAGCCGCTGCTACGTTTTTATATGCTATTCGCGATGTCTTTGAAAAAATCGGTCTTCTCGGGCGAGGGCGGAGAGAGCAGGGAGTCAAAAAGCTCTGCTCCTATGTATTCTCTTGCCTCGGTTATCCATTTTTCCTCACCTGCACTTTCCATATCGCGTATGGCGTAGCAGATCTTTTTATAATCTCCCGGAGTGATAAGAATGTGTCGCGGGTCGGCATAACCCTTTTCGTAGCGAATGCCGAGGTGCAGACCGCTTTCGTCGCCAAGCGGCATGTCGGCATAACGGTTTATTATGAACCAATCAATGTTTTCGCATTTGCGGAGCTTGAGATAGGCAAGAACGAAGGCATACGCGCCCTTGTTTTCGGTCTCGGGGTCGTCGCTACTCGTGTGGAATCCTTGCTCATCAAAGACTACGCGACGAGGCTTACCTCGATAAGTAAGCTCGGGCAGCTCAACCAAAGCTTGCCAGATCTCAAGATTTTTCATCGTTATTCTTGTCGAATCGAAGGAAAACGTGGCGGTCTTGTCGTTGTAAAAATCGGGGTGAGTGAGGTCCTCGGGGTAGGGGTGCGCCGAGATGCCCCAGTCAAAATCGCCGTCCCGTTTGCAATAAGCCGCAAGATAAGCCAGACAGTCGCGCGAAGGATAGTGCCGCATGCGGTCGGGCTCGAGAATATGATCGGCAAAATTGTGGTCAAAGGAGACGTCAACGCGAAAGCTTGCATTATATTTTCGCGCGATCAGATGTGCTAAACGAAGCTGCTCGGTATATTCCTCCATATAATCGGCGCAGGACATTCTGCCACAGTTGTGCCAGGTGTTTTGTGCGTTTATTTCATTTCCGATATCCATTACGGTCGAGCAGAACAGAGGACTTTTCGGGTCGGCGTAGCGCGCGCAGAGAAAGTCGATGCAGGCGCAGTACATATTGAGCCCTTCTTCTGTTCTGATGTTGAAGGCGCTCATCTGCTCGTTAAATCCCGTCGGCTCGTAATCGGGATGGCCGATGACCCCCACAAGTGCGTCATCAGAGCCGCAGAGTCGATAACTGAATCGGTTGATAAGTCTTATCAGACAAGGAGTCTTGCGCTTTACGCAGGGAAGCATAAGCTCATCGTAAAAGCCCATAAATTCGCGGTCGAAATAGTAGGTCTTTCCGTTCCATTCGTGTGTGATGTCGTCTTCCTTGGGGGAGACAGTCTGTATCCACGCGGTGTTAAACTCGTTCATCATACAGCCGAATCCAAGCAGATCCATATCCTCCTCGGTGGAGGTTACCCACGTGCCCACGGGCTTTTTGGCCGTGAATTCAAAGTTGTCCTTTGAAAAATCGTCGTCGAGGTCGGTGACGTAGCGCACACCGTCGAGTCTTTCGCCGTCGATTTCCACTTCAAAGCGACAGATCGAGAGATCGTAGCCGTCTATGTATCTTGGCAGAACAATACTGTCCTTTTGCGCGTTTTTGCTCTCAAAAACGAGTCTACCCGGAGTCTTGTTTTCCTTTGAGTTGCCGTGGACCAAAGGAACGAAGGCTTTTGCCGTAGCGTTTGCGTCGGCAGAGAGCTCGGGTATCTGTATTTTTATTTCATTTGCCGATGCAATAATGTTTGATACTTTCATAATCAGACCCTTTTGATAATTTGTATTTTTCTCGATTTCAATTACAGCTTGGCAAGAGCGATCCCTGCTTCTTTGCCGATCAGCTCCATCGCGAGATTGTTATAATGACCGTCCTCGAAGGGATTGATGTACCGATCGTCCAGACTCAAGGTCTTGCAGATCTGAGTCAGCATTACAAAATCGTCGTCAATGCTTGGCAATTTTTCCTGCGCGCGCATGATCGCCTCGTCGCAGGCTTTGCCGTCGTCTTTCGTTCGGTCGGTCAGCCATCTGACCGTAGCGCAAAAATATCCGACCTCAATTATGCCGAATTTGTCAATTCCGATATCGTTTTTCAAATCATTTTTATAATCCTTGAGAAGACCAATATATTCGTTCTCCGAGGTGCGTTTTATTGCATCTGACTCGCCCTGAAGCCAGACGTAATATATTTTGCGAATATCACCCAAAGTCTTGGCTTTTTCTATTCCTGCTTTTATCTTTTTCAGTGCGCAGTCATAGCGGGAAGTCCCTTTTAGCCACTCGGAGATCTTGGTGTTGCCGCAAGCCGCGTGAATAGCCACGACCGTGCGATCTGTGGCGCTGACGTAGGCACGGCAGCAGTCGGGCACGAGAGAGCCGTAACCCATAGTTGCACCGAAAATCAAGTCTTCGACCGACTCGCCCACGGGATGAGCAAGAGGGGTCAGATTGTCTTGTGCAAAACGGTATTCAAATGCGTTTTCTACGGGGATGTTTGATTCGGGAGGCCCTTCGGTCTGACCCTCCATATTGCTTTGCCCGCCGAAGATCAGGACGTCAATTTCTTTTAACATA
>CAZQLJ010000136.1:3188-5065 GCA_964594085.1 uncultured Clostridium sp. | reverse complement strand
GGAATGCGAGACGACCGATACGGCCGAATCCGTTAATAGCAACTTTTACTGACATTTTAATGTCCTCCGTTAATTTATTTTATTTTTTAACTCTGAATCTCGGGAAGAAGTTTCCTTATCTTCCCAATTATATATTTTAACTCATTTTTTTCAAATATACAAGAGTTTTTTGAAAAATTTTCAAAAAATCGTTATTTTGCATTTTATTGACCAATATTAAGGCTCAAATGTGTGCATTTTGACGGATATTTTTCGCGCGAATTTTATTTTTGAGTAATTGTCTTTTCTTCGCTTGACAAAATTATCTTTTTGCCGTATAATATTTATGTTAATGATATTTATTTCAATGGAGATATACTGAAATGGCAAAAGAAAAAATGGTTGAACAGATCACGTCGATGGACGTGGACTTCGCGCAGTGGTACACCGACGTAGTTAAAAAGGCGGAGCTTGCCGATTATTCGGGCGTTAAGGGATGCATGATCATCCGTCCTTACGGCTATGCGATCTGGGAAATATACAAAAAGAGCTCGACGCTCGCTTCAAGGCCCTCGGACACGAGAACGTTTACATGCCCTTGTTCATTCCCGAGAGTCTGCTTCAGAAGGAAAAGGATCACGTCGAGGGATTCGCACCCGAGTGTGCAGTCGTCACTATCGGCGGACAGAACGTGCTCTCGGAGCGCCTTATCGTTCGTCCTACCTCGGAGACGATCTTCTGCGAGCATTTTAAGGATATTATTCACTCCTACCGCGATCTTCCCAAGCTTTACAATCAGTGGGTAAACGTGGTTCGTTGGGAAAAAACGACGAGACCTTTCCTGCGTACAAGTGAGTTCTTGTGGCAGGAGGGACACACCATGCACGAGACCGAGGCGGAGGCAAGGGAAGAGACCCTGCAGATGCTTAAGGTTTACGAGGAGTTTTACCTCAACTGTCTCGCGATCCCCGCTATCACGGGTCAGAAGACCGAAAAGGAAAAGTTTGCAGGTGCGGTCGAAACCTACACGATCGAGCCGATGATGCACAACGGTGTTGCGCTTCAGGGTGGCACTACCCACTACTTCGGTCAGGGCTTTGCAAAGGCATTTGATATCACCTTTACGGGCAGAGACAATACCGTAAACTATCCTCATCAGACCTCGTGGGGCGTTTCTACGAGAATGATCGGTGCTATCATTATGGCACACGGTGACGACAACGGACTTATTCTGCCTCCTGCGATCGCTCCTGTTCAGGTCGTTATCATTCCCGTTGCTCAGCATAAGGAGGGCGTACTCGAAAAGGCTAACGAGATCAAGGAAAGGCTCGTCAAGGCGGGATTGCGCGTAAAGCTTGACGACTCCGATCAGTCTACGGGCTGGAAGTACAGCCAGTATGAGATGAAGGGTGTGCCCGTTCGTCTTGAGATCGGTCCTCGCGACATCGAAAGCGGAAATTGCGTGCTCGTCAGCCGCGTTTCGCGCGAAAAGAACTTCGTTGCGATCGACGGTGTTGAGGACGAGGTCGCAAAGATGCTTAAGTTCGTTCACGACGAGCTCGTTGAACGTGCTCGCAAGAATCTTGCAGAAAAGACTCACACGGCGACAACTTACGAGGAATTCCTCGACGTTGCGGCAAATAAGCCCGGATTTATCAAGGCGATGTGGTGCGGCGACGTAGAGTGCGAAGAAAAACTTAAAGATACCACTGGCGGAGTCAAGTCCCGCTGCATACCCTTTATAGAGGAGCACCTCTCCGATAAGTGCGTGTGCTGCGGTAAGCCTGCGAAGCGGATGGTCGTCTGGGGACGACAGTATTAAAGGATTTTTTGTGGGGGGGGGGGGGGGGGGGGGGGGGGGGGGGTTTGGGGGGGGGGGGGCCACACGGAGAGGAAGG
>CAZQLJ010000136.1:0-3178 GCA_964594085.1 uncultured Clostridium sp. | reverse complement strand
AGCCTGCGATGCGTTTGGTGGTGTGGGCACGAATTTATTAATGTTTTTTTTGGGGGGTAGCAAAAAATTTTTGAAAAAATTTTTTCCACCCCCACACCCCCACCTTTTCAAAAACTTTCCTATACAAAGGGATATGGTGGAGCGATTTGGTGGACATATAGTTGTTCTAAATGTATTGTTTAAAAAGTAACTGTGTGTTTAGAAGCAAAATGGATGTTTAAGAAAGGAGGAAGTAAGCGTGCTTTATTCGGTTGGAAAGTATATAAAAGAATGTGTAAAAAGCGTTGATCCGATCTTGCTTGTGTGCACGGTCTTGCTTTCTCTGATAAGCATTGTGACGATCTTTGGCGCGGTCGATAATTTTGGTCAGCGAAAGCTGATCATGCAGATCGCGATGACCGTGGCGGGAATCGTAGCGATGTTTATTATCGCAAACGTTGATTATCATTTGCTCGTCGACAAGCTTTGGATATTTATGCTCGCGGCGTCGGTGCTTTTGTTAGGAGTGACCCTCGTTTTCGGAAGCTCGGGAGAGAATATGGAAACTGCGAACACCTCGTGGCTCAAGATCCCAGGCATCGGAATAATGATACAGCCCTCGGAGTTCGTCAAGATAACGATGGTATGCACGTTTGCCAAGCATATTTCCTTGGTGCGCGACCGTATAAATTACCCGAAGGAGCTGCTCGGACTTGCGCTTCACGCAGGTGCTATCGTCGGATTGATACTCATTTCGGGAGATCTTGGCGTTGCTCTGGTATACATTGCCTTCATTTTATTAATGTTATTCGTTGCTGGGCTGTCGGGCTGGTATTTTCTCGGCGGCGGCGTGGTGGTAACGTTGGCATTTCCTCTGCTTTGGGAGTTTCTCGCCGATTATCAGAAAAAGAGAATAATCGTGGGATTTAATCCCGAGCTTGATCCGCTTGGCAAGGGATTTCAACCGCTACTCTCCAAGCAATGCATACAAAACGGCGGTTGGCTTGGCATCGGTCTTATGGGAAAGGGTGATTACGAGGCTTTACCTGCCTCGCACACCGACTTTATGTTTGCTACCATAAGTGAGAAGTTTGGCTTTATCGGTGGCGCGATCGTGATCATTCTGCTTGCGGTGATGGTATTACGCGTTTTTGCTATCGCCAAAAGCTGCGGAAGTGATTACGGTTGCTTTATCCTTGTGGGCATTGGCGCGATAATCGTGGTACAGACGCTCGAAAATCTCGGAATGTGCCTCGCAATGCTGCCCGTTGTGGGTCTGACGCTGCCGTTTTTGTCGTGCGGAGGCTCGTCGGTGCTTGCTACTTACGTTCTTATCGGGCTTGCACACAGCGTGAAAAAATACCGTCCGAGAGCGCGAGAAAAAGAGCGTAGCCACTTTGTTTCCTGAATTGGAAAAAATTGAATATAATTTTTTGCAGGTTTGGTCATTTTAGATTCGATTTTTGTGCAATGTGTATAAATTAAGGCTAAAAAACTATTCAAAATAATGTGTTTGTACAAAAAAACGTCTTGTTCATAATTTGTTAACCAATTAACTCGAACATAGTGATATAATGTGTGAGTAAATTGAAAAATCGCGCGCATTTTCGATTTTTTTCGGGATCGCGGTCAGATTTTCTTACAAAAAATTTATTTTATTTGGAGGATTCACAAATGAAAAACTCGAATTGGATGAGATTCCTTCTCATCGCAGTTTCCGTAGTTATGGTTCTTTCTCTGTTCGCTTGCGGCGATAAGGGCGGCGATGACGAAGAGACCACTACAGGAGCTCCCGAGCAGACCACTGAGGGTACCACCGAGGGCACTACCGAGGGTACCACCGAAGGCACAACCGAAGGTACTACCGAGGGTACTACCGAGGGCACCACTGAGGGCACTACCGAAGGTACCACCGAGGGCACTACCGCAGCTCCCGTAGAGGACGTTTACGAGGGCAAGTGGAACGTAGCTGTTGACGCGTTCCAGTACTGTGTTGAAGGCGACTTCTCTGACGTTGCAACCATTGGCGGCGTAGGCACCAGCAATGCAGGCAACACTTTCGCAGCCGCAGCGTCCATCACTGCTAACTACGTTTACTTTGGAAACGGTTGGATCGCAGTTGACGGCCACAGCCTTGAGAACTGGGTATGCAAGATCTACGGAGAAGACGGTACTGTTCTTAAGACCGTTGAGCTTGCTCTTGCGACTGCAGAGCAGGGTGTTGTAGATCACGTTGCTAACGCCCTGGGCTTTGCTAATGGCACTGTTGCTAACAGACTTGCTAACAACGGAACAGAGATCATCGATCTTACCGAGTTCGCAGGCAAGACCGTTACCGTTGTTTACGAGATCGGCCTTGTTGGCACTGAGTACACCGTTGAGGTACTCGAGGTTGAAGTAGCAGTTCCCGCTGTCTTCTCCGCACAGAACACCTACACCGGCACATGGCAGATTTGCTGCGACGGTTTCGAATATGCAACCGCGCTTGACCTCTCTGACAAAGCAAGCTTTAGCGGCGGCGCTAAAGACGGAGTATTTGCAAAAGAAATAACCGCACGTTTCGTTAAGTTCGGCGGTTGGGCAGGTGTTGGCGGACAGTCTTTGGAAGGCGTATCCGTTAAGATCTACTCCACTACCGGTAAGGTTCTTGAGACCATCGAGCTCGTTCTCGGCGCTTCTGAAGGCAACAGAGTCTTCGTTGCTGAGGCCGGTGTACAGCAGGCAGTTGCAGGCTTGGGCGCAGACACTGTAGGTTACAGAATCTACACTGACATCATCGACCTTGCTGCATACTCCGATTCTACCGTTGTTGTAGTTTTCGAAGCTAACATCGCTGAGTCTGATGAGGTTGTAAACCTTGTTGGCGTTACCGTAACAGTTCCTCACATAGAGGTTGAGGAGCCTACCGAGGGCACTGAGGCTACTGAAGCTACTGAGGCTACTGAAGCTACCGAGGCTACCGAGGCTACTGAAGCTACCGAGGCTACTGAAGCTACCGAGGCTACTGAAGCTACCGAGGCTACCGAGGCTACCGAGGCTACTGAGGCTACCGAGGCTACCGAGGCTACTGAAGCTACCGAGGCTACTGAAGCTACCGAGGCTACTGAAGCTACCGAGGCTACCGAGGCTACCGAGGCTACTGAGGCTACCGAGGCTACCGAGGCTACTGAAGCTACCGAGGCTACTGAAGCTACCGAGG
>CAZQLJ010000135.1:0-5066 GCA_964594085.1 uncultured Clostridium sp. | reverse complement strand
ATCGACATCGCATTCGTAGCAATGTGCGAGGACACAAGCGCATATCTCGAGTCGCTCAACACGGCAGAATAAAAACAGCATAAACTTAAAATGGGCATCCCGCACAAGCGGGATGCCCACTATTTATTTGAATCAAAGATAATTCTTTGCGCGCTCGAGATTGTTCTCCTCAAACTCAATGACCTCACGAACAAGCTTCAAAGCAGCCTCTGATACGTTAGTGTTCTCATATTCACGAAGCAGCTTTATCGAGTCCGTGATACCCATATTCGAGCCCTCGGATATCATCTGCGCCAGATGGCTGTCGGTAGAATCCATCATAGCGTTGACCGATATTCCAATGTTACTCCAAAGCTTGACCATAGCGTTCTCTTCCTTGGCTTCAACTCCAATATCCTTGAGCCTTGTCTTTATCTTCGAAGCCAACGATTCATAGCCGTTGAGCTGATCGGTCAGATCGGTCTTGAATTTACCGTCGCTGACCTTCGGGAGCAGCTTCACGATAGAATCCGAGCCCATCTTAACGTTTTTATATAACTGTTCAAGCATTTCCGCTTCTTTAGTTTTTAATTCTTGCATATCTACAAAATCCTTTCACAATTCGAAGTGAATTCAAGAGTAGTATGCGCAAAAAGCCAACCAATATACAAAAAAGCAGCGAAAATCAAAAATTTCGTTGCTTTTTAAATATTATTTCGAAAAAAGCTTTTTCTCACGAATATCCGTGCCTGCAAAAGGCAAAACGAGATATTCCCCAAAAATTCGGCTCGTGATTCGATCCTGATACTTCTTTCTCATTTCCTCTTTGGTGAAATTCGTGTTGATGATAGTGGATTTTTTCCTTATAATACGGGAATTGATCAGATTATAAAGACAAGACGTGCTGAACTGACTCACAAGCTCTGTTCCAAGGTCGTCAATTATAAGAAGATCGCAAGAAAAATACTTTTCGATATCCGCTGACTCGCCCGAGCGCAGATTTCCGAACTTTTCCTTTTCAAAATCAGCAAGCATATCGACCGCATTAGCATAATAAACGTCGTTACCCTTTTCGATGATAGCACCGCCCATAGCACTTGAAAGATGCGTCTTTCCAAGACCGGTACCGCCCATCATCAGAATACTGCCCGACTTTTCAACCTCAAAATCCTCTGCGTATTTTTTTGCAATATCAAAAATAGCCTTCATTCTCGGAAGCGCATCGCCCGAATAATATTTCAGCTCAAAATTATCAAAGGTCTGCGTTTTTATAAGCTCGTACATTCCCGAGGATTCAAGCCCTGCCTTGATAAGCTTGTCGCGCATGCATCTGCACATACGGTATTCGACCGTACCCGTATCGCCACACTCCGCACACTCGTATCTTATCTCGGTGTAGTTTGCGGGGAATCCCGCCGCAACGAGAATATCAGCTCTTTTCTTCAAGAGAGCGCGATTTTCCTCGTTGATCCTATCAACCATAGCCCGATCGCCGCTGACCGAGGCCTCAAAGACTCTCATGCCCGAGGCGGCAAGCTCGCCGTCTATTGTCGCAATTTCAGGGAGCTTTGCGTGTATCTCGGCTCTCCTGAATTGAGCCTCCTCGATCGCACGAAGGTACTTGCCCTCGTATTCTCCCTTTATTTTAGCGTAATTTTCTCTGTTAAATCCCATAAACCCTCTCCTTAGAGATCAGTTATTGCCGAGACTGCGTCTTACCGCCGCCTCAAAAAAGCTGTCAGTATCAAAGCTGCCGACCGAGGGACTCTCCGAGCCACTCTTTTTATACGAAGCCTCTATTTCCTCAAGAGTCCTGAGTCCCTCCGCGTTCCAGCGCTCAAGCACCGTGTTCGCGTAGGGGAACGAGCCCTTGCCCGTCGCATCCGCAGTGACCTCGTAAGCCTTCTCGATTATCTCGATCGAATAATTCATATCGTTTATCCAAGCAGAAATAAATTTCTTCTCCTTGGTTGTAAACGCACGCTCTCCAACTCCGAAAAGCGTTCTGATCTTGCCCTCCGCATCGGATGCAAGCTCGCGTCTGCGAAGCTCGGCGGAAAGCTGCTCTGCCGTCGTAATACCCGCATCGTAAAGCGCAAAAGCCAGCTTTTCAGCGTAATGCAGAGTCTTTTTACCCAATGAGACACAATAAGTCAGAAGCATCATTATGTATTCACAGTCCAGCTCAAGATAATCAACGAGTCCCATCAGAACGTTGATCTCCTTGACGTTAAAGACCTTACCCATAATATGCTGACACTCGTCGATCAAGGTCGCAGTCTCTTTTCTCTGCTCCAAAATATCGGAAAGCTGATCCGAGGTATATTGAGGCAGCTCGTCGGTTCTGCGAAGCTTTTTTGCCGTCTCGCGAGGGACCTCTGTACTCTTCTCCTCGGACTTTCGGAAAGCAACAGCAGTCTCTGCCGCAGGCTCATCTGAAACAGCCTCCTTTGAGTCACCAAGCTCAATAACTCCCGCGCCTCTCCAGAATGCCAACGCGCTCTTTACGTCGTCCTCGGAGCACGAGAGCGACCTTGCAAGCTTCTTTATGTCAACGCTGCCGCCACACGAGCAAAGACCCAATAAGACCTTCAGCTCTGTTGCTCCCGCCCTCGCGCTTACCTCAAGCGCCTTTTCGGGAACGACGGCAACCTTGCTTCCGTAATTGATTATATATTTCACTTAAAATTCACTCTCCTTGTCGTCCTGCCATTCATTCTCCGAAACGTCGCCGTCGGACGAAGCCTTATCGTCGCTCATATTGCGACAGATGCGGCAATTCATTATCATCAGCGAGTCACCGAGATGTACGTTTTCGACGATGATATCGTCATCCGTGTAATCAAGCTCAACTCCCATATAGTTCCAAAGGCCCTTCAGACCGAGCTTAACGCATCTGTCCGCGATCTCCTTAACGTACTGCTTAGGACAAGCCAGCACCGCAATATCGACCTTATTCTCCGCGCAGAAGCTCTCGAGCTCGGAAATGGGATATACGGGCACACCCGCGCAATCCTTACCCTCGGCATCGTTGCCCGTGTCAAAGAGCGCACTGATATCCACGCCTCTCTTTTCGAACATCGACAGGTGCACGAGCGCGCGGCCAAGGTCGCCCGCGCCGATTATAACAGCATTAAATCCCGCACTGACTCCGAGTATCTCGCTTATTTTTGCGAAAAGATAGTTCACGTTGTAGCCGTAACCGTGCTGACCGAATCCACCGAAGCAGTTAAGATCCTGACGTATCTGCGAAGCGGTAACGTTCATCATGTGAGCCAGCTCGCCCGAGCTTATGCGAGTCTTACCTTTTGCGATAAGCTCGCAAAGATAGCGATAGTATCTCGGCAGTCTGCGAATGACCGCAGGAGAAATGCTCTGCTTTTCGGTCATCTTACCCACGTTTTCGTTGTCGTAAATGTTCATCTTTCCACATCCTTATAACAAATTAGTTATCAAACAATTCACAAAAAATTTCAATTTAAAACGGCATATTTTAGCTCGCTAAAACACCAAAAATCGACGTTTTCGAGTTTTCCACAGCCGTTCAAGCGTTCGATTAATCCACAGTTTCCACAAACTTATCCACAAAAATCATTGACAAATAAAGGAAATCAAATGCTCACCGACGAATATTTATACATATTTGTCAAAAAAAGTCATCTCGACTTCGCACTTTCCCACATCTGTGGAAAACCTATGTTGAAAACACCCAAAAATGCAAAACTGAACCTCTGTTCGAGCCGTTAAAGCTCGTCCGAAGCCGAAGCGTTCAGAGAAGTATCGGCAAAATTTCCGCCAAGATACTCAAAGCAGCCCGCAACCGCGATCATCGCTCCATTGTCTCCGCACAAAGATCTCGGGGGCACAATAAATTTAACACCCCTGCCCTGACACATTTTCTCAAGCGCCGCACGCAGATGCGAGTTAGCCGCAACACCGCCCGCAAGCACGAGCGTGTTAAGTCCCGTCTGATCCAAAGCCGCCGAGGTCTGCTTGACTATAGCGTCCACGATCGCCTTGGTGTAGGATGCCGCAACGTCCGCACAAACGATCTGCTCACCCTTTTGCGAAGCGGAATTGAGATAATTGAGCGCCGCGGTCTTGATTCCGCTGAAAGAAAAATCAAGCGTGTGCATAAGCGCAGGCGACGGAAGCTTGATCGCCTTCGGGTCTCCCTCGTAGGCAAGCTTGTCAAGCGCCGCGCCGCCGGGGTACGGCATACCGATCACGCGACCGATCTTGTCAAAAGCCTCTCCCGCCGCGTCGTCGCGCGTCGTGCCTACCTCGCGAAGCGTTCTGTGATCCTCGCAAACGTATATCGACGTGTGACCGCCCGACACTACGAGCGACAAAAACTTCGGCTTCAAGGTCTTGTCCGTAAGATAAGCCGCCGCCACATGTCCATGCACGTGATTTACCGACACTAGCGGAATATTGTTCGCAAACGCAAGCGACTTTGCAAAGTTGACTCCAACGAGCAGCGCGCCGATAAGCCCTGGATGAGTCGTAACCGCCACGCAGTCAATATCTCCAAGCGTTATTCCCGCTGTTTCAAGCGCCTCGGTCGTGATAGACGACACCGCCTCAATGTGCGCCCTGCTCGCGATCTCGGGCACTACGCCGCCATACAATCGGTGCGTCTCGATCTGCGATGCCACTATATTCGATTTTATCTCAAACACTCCGTCGCGGTATTCAACCACCGCCGCCGACGTCTCGTCGCAGGAGCTTTCCATTCCTAAAATGTACATAATTCTCTTTGCAGGGGCGTTACCCCTGCACCCCACCAAAAACTTTTGAGAAAAGTTTTTGGATTTCAAAACCTTTCAAAAAATTGGTTGCACTTCAATTTGAAGCCCACCACACTCCGCACTTACTTAACTTTCAGCACCATAACAAGCGCCGCCTCGGTGGGCTTGGTATAAAAATCCTTCCTCTTGCCCTCGACCTTAAAGCCAAGCGCCGAATAAAGCTCTATCGCCGCGCGGTTAGACTCCCTGACCTCAAGTGAGATCGACTCAAGATGATTATTTTTCGCATACTTGATAAGCGCCTCAACGACCGCCTTTCCGTATCCCTGCCTGCGA
>CAZQLJ010000134.1:0-5121 GCA_964594085.1 uncultured Clostridium sp. | reverse complement strand
GTCATATTTGCGATACCGAAGCCCTGCGGACCTGTGAAGTTGTAGTGTGCGCCGCCCTCCTGAAGCGATACGCCGCGCTCGATGCAGTCGTTGCACAGGCAGGACTGGAAGGGCAGAGGACAACGAACGCTGTGCGCGTAGTCGACTGCGTTGTCTGCGTGAACCATCATTTCGATCATGTGAAGCTCTTGAGCCTTGTAAGCGTCGAAGAACTCCTCGAAGGTGGTCATCTTTTCAACGTCGCCCGTCTGAAGACCGATCAGCTCGCCCTTGTCCATACCATTGGAGAAGACCAGCTCGAGAGGACGGCACATATTGAAAAATGCCGCGTCATGCCAACCATCTGTTCTTGCGCCCTTCTGAGGCTCAACGCAACCGATGATACAGTAGTCGCGAGCGTCCTGAAGCGTGAGGCCTCTCGCCATAATAGCTGGAATGATGACCTCGTCGTTATAGAATGCGGGTACACCGAGACCTTCACGGGTCAAAGCCGCCGCCTTGATAAGCAGATCGTGGGGAGAGCAGTTCCATACGCGGATCGAAAGAGAGGGCTGGGGAAGACGAACGTGCATAGTTGCCTCGAGGCACATATAGGAGAGGTCGTTGGTAACGTCTACTCCGTCCTCGTTCTGTCCGCCGACGATAAGGTTCTGGAAAAGTCCGTAGCCTGCAAAGCCCTCGGCGCTTGCCGCGTCTCTGACCTTATTAAGATCGTTGAGCTTTACCCAGATACAGTCGATATATTCCTGCGCCTGCTCGTGTGTAAGTCTGCCTGCGTCGATATCCTGCTTGAAGAGAGGATACATATACTGGTCGAAGCGTCCGGGAGAGATCGAGTGTCCACTCGACTCGCACTGAAGCAGCTGCTGGATGAACCAGAATGCCTGACAAGCCTCGTAGAAGCTACGCGCGGGCTTTGCGGGAACGCGATCGCAGTTCTCGGCGATCTTGAGAAGCTCTGCCTTACGGGTACTGTCGGTGCAGTTCTGCGCTTCGTGAAGCGCAAGCTCGGAATAACGTCTTGCATAGGTGATGACCGCTTCACAGCTCTCAATTACGGATTCAAGGAAGTTCTTGCGGCGCAGATAGTCGCCGTTTCCGATATAAAGCTTCGCGAGCGCCGCCTTTGTCTCCTCGATAACACCCTCGAGACCGCAGTTGATCACCTTCGCGTAGTCTACGTTGATGTGACCGATACCGTTGTAGAAGTAGTTACCGACGGTGAATACACCGTGGTTGAGGAAGACGTTGAGAACCTCGGGGTCCATCGACTGAGCCGCGAGATCGCTTACGGTCTTGCCCTTCCAATAAGGGTATACCTTCTTAAGTCTTTCAACGGTGGTGGGGGATATGTAGAACGGGTCCGCTTCTCTCGTTGCGACCGTGTCGTATTCTTTTTCAAGCCACTCGAATGAATACTCGGGGAAGGTCTGGCATCCGCGGGGAGCGATCGAATTACTTCCTACGATAAGCTCGTCGGGGCGAATCACTATCGGAATGTTCTCCATTATGTGACGGAATGCCGCACTGCGTCTCTTGACGATCGGCATACCCTCGGTCTCCTTGTAGCTCTCGGTTATGAGCTCGGCTCTGTCAGCCTCAATCTCGGGCATATTGGCATAAAGATGATCAATAAGCCTTTGAATTCGGGGGCTCTTTTCTATTACAAATTTAATCTGACTCATTTGTTTGTTCTCCTTTTTCTTGGAACCTTTTTTGAGAAAAAGGTTCCAAACCTCCAAAAAACTTCCTGAAAGGTGCTTTTTGAGGTCGTTTTATAGGGTAAACTGCAAATTAACTAATATACAAGTTTAATTTCGCTATCAACACGATAGCAGAAGGACGATGTAAACACCGACACCGTTTTAAAACCCAAACCGTCCGTAATTTAATCTATCCTTCTTGAAGTTTTTTGAAGAGCTCGAGAAACTTTTTTGCAAAAAAGTTTCTCGAACGCTTCCTTCTACGCGCCTCTTAGATCTGATCCCAGAGCTCTGCGTGGGGAGCAGCGATAACAGAGCTACCGAAGAAGACTCCCTGATCCTTTGCGTGCTGTGCGCCAGCCTCAACTGCGGCGGTAACGTCGCCGACGTCACCTGTCACGAGGCAAACACCCTTACCGCCCATACCGCGAGAGGTACGGAGCTCGAAGATCGAGACCTTTGCGGTCTTTACTGCGATATCAGCCGCCTTGATGATAGATGCAGCGGAGAAGGTCTCGATAATGCCGAGACTTCCTTTCTTTTCGGTGGGAGCAGTGCCAAAGAGAGCAGTGATGACCTGAGGATCGATACGACCCATGATAGAGGAGTCGACGAGCTTCTCGTCAAAGCGGCTCTTTACGTGATCGACTGCACTTGTTACGTCGGAGATAGTACCCGTGAGAATGATCTCGTACTTTCCGGGACAAGCCGCGTGGGCGGTGACCACTCTTACACCTGCGCTTTTGAGCGCGGCATCGGTAGCCTCAATACCCTTTGCTATACTTTTAAGTTCAATTACACCTATTGCCTGATACATTTATGTAATCCTTTCTTGCGTTAAAACCGTTAAACTGCCTCGATGACGACCTTGTTTTCGTCAACGTAGGTAACCTTACCAGAGATCGATGCGAACTGGGGAATCGACAAGCCCGGAGCCGCATCAGCTATACGCTGTGCCTCTTCGACCATATCTCCGACCTTGACGGTGGGGATCGCCTTGGCGCCAATGTGAGTGCCCATGGGGATCTCAACTCTCTTGACCTTGAGCTTGTCAAATACGAACTCGGGAACGACGTCGTATTTATGAACATTCAGAATATCTTCCCAACGGTGAGAAGCGATCATACGGTTGGGGCGATCCTCTGAAATCTTGTATTCCTCGCCCGTTGGGGTAAATCTCATCTTGTTCTTTGCGAGAATGCCCTTGAGGTTGAGGATAACGTCCTTGGGGGAGATCTCCTGACAGCAGACCTCGGCACAGATTCCGCAAGAGCAGCAGAGCGAGGCGTTAGCAATAAGCTCGGGGTGGTCAGCCGCCGCGGTTCCGCTTGCGACTCTGATCATCTTGTGGGGCTCAATGGGATAACCCAAGGTGTGTCTCGGACACATCTCGGTGCATCTTGAGCATCCGCAGCAAGCCGAAGCAGCACGGCGAAGCATATCGTCTATATGTACCTGCTTATTCTTGACCGCGCGGGCGGTTTTAGGAAGAATAAGGAAGCTTTTTGAGGTTCTGTTTACTACGATCGAGTTAAGATCGTCGAGCTTACCCATAGAGGGACCGCCGTTGATGATAGCGTGAGTTTCAGGATTAAACTGTACACCCAGCATGTCGAAAACGTCCTTGAGGCGAGTGCCGATAGGGGTTTTAACGACGTAACGCTTGGGAATATCGCCGCCGATCGTGAACCAGTCGGAGACGACGGGGCGGTTCATGTTATACGCGCGCCATACGTTGTAGACGGTCTCGCCGTTGAAAACGATGATGCCCGAGGTGATGGGGAGGCAACCCGGCTTTACTACGCGGCCTGTGGTCTCGTAGATAAGGTTGATCTCGTCACCCATGGGGTATACGTTGGGGAGGAGCTTGACCGAAACGCCATCGCCGAGAACCTGTCCGTCGGTGTATCCGAGCATGTGACCCCTGTGCTCCTTGATGGAGATGTAAGTGTGCTTGATGCCTGTGTTTTCCATTATGATCTGCGCGCCGCCGACGATCTTGTCCATCTTTTCACGCATAAGCATAAAGTCGGTGTAGATCAAGGGCTCGCATTCCGCGCAGTTGATGACCAAGAATTCAGCGCCCTCGGCGAGCTTTGCGTAGGAAGGGAATCCCGCGCCGCCCGCACCGACGATGCTATGGTCTTGCATTATTTGTTTAAGTTCGACTAAAGACATAAATTTCCTCTTTTTTCGTGTGACTATGGTATATTAGCTCTGTTTTTTATCAACGACTCCGACAACGACCGCGTCAACGGGAGAATTTGCATCTCCAACGGCTACGCGCGCGCTGCTTCCCGTAGTTACGAGGACTTCCTCACCGATACCCGCGCTGACTGTACGGTCAACGGCAACGATGAACTTGTCGGTCAGCTCGTTCTTCTCGATTACCTGGATCTCAAGAAACTTGTAGCCTACGAGCTTGTCGAGCTTGTTGGTTGATACGATATTTCCAATTACTTTTCCTTTTAACATCTTTTTTACCTCTTACTTTACGGGAGTAACGGTAGATCCGTTCTTGAAGCCGACTGCGTTTGCATCGTCGGTGTCAACGTGCATTTCAAGGCGGAAGTCGGGGTGGACTCTGACCTGAACGTCGAACCAACGGGTGCGCTTGGTTCCACTCATAGCGTCAACGTCGATGTAGTCTCCGTCCTTGACTCCGAAGTGAGCCGCGTCGTCGGGGCTCATATGGATGTGGCGGTTTGCTATGATACAGCCCTGATTAAGTCTTACTATACCCTTGGGGCCGATAATCGTGATAGGTGCGCTTCCGTCAAGCTTGCCCGACTCGCGAACGGGGGGCTTTACCTTGAGCACGTAAGAGTCGGTCACGGAAATTTCAACCTGGCTTGCCTTGCGGAGAGGACCAAGCACTCTGACGCCCTCGATCGCTCTCATAGAGGGACCGACGATAGTCAACGTCTCCTTGCAAGCGTACTGACCGGGCTGGGAAAGATCCTTAAGATGCGTGAGCTCGTAGCCCGCGCCGAAAAGCGTCTCAAGATCCTCTTTCGTCAGGTGAATGTGGCGGTTCGAGATGCCTACGGGGATCTCGTTGCCCTTTGCTGTCTCGGTTGCCATTTCCGAAACTATCTTTTTTACGATATTTTCAATATCCTTTGTCGAAATGCTCATTTTTTTATGTTCCTTTCGATTTTTGCGATAATTTTCATATAAAAACGGTCAAATTCAAGCTTTAAACGCTTTTATACGAAAATTATTGCTTTTTGGGGGTGGCTCTCTGCCCATTTTGGATGGGCAGAGAGCACGACGTGCACTTAAGCGTCACGCCACCTTGTGCAGATGTCTTCGGTTTGCTTTTCGCATTCGCAACTCTTCACGTCGCTTGCGTGCAAGCGACATATCACGCGGCAACGCCGCATACCACATGCCGCAAGGCATATATCACTGCGAA
>CAZQLJ010000133.1:0-5124 GCA_964594085.1 uncultured Clostridium sp. | reverse complement strand
TTGAATGATTTTATTGTTTCGGTTGTTATTTTTCTCATAGTCTATCATCCTCCTTACTATCTAATATTTTATCACGAACAGATGAATTTATTTAGAGATACAGTCTTTTATGAATATTGTAACATAGGCCATAAAAAAGTAAACAACCGATAAGTATATCTCTGTACCTATCGGTTGAATTCAAGTGTGATTCTTAATATTTATAACGATTTTTATTATTTCAATTATCTGATCCTGATCGTATTTAGAGAGATTACCTACCTCGTTTTGAATGTCTTTGTTATTGTTATAAACATTTGATTGTGCCAACAGTTCGTCTGTGGAAATGTGTAACACCTCACATATTTTTGCGACAATCACTATGCTTGGTAATTGCTTTCCACACTCTATACGACTCAAATATTTTTCAGATATATCGATTTTCTCGGAAAACTCTGCTTGTGTCATTTGCGATGCTTTTCTTGCGTTTGCGATCCTTTTCCCAATTGTTTCTTTTGATAATGGCATTGCGCTGTCCTCCTGTCAGCACAACAACATACCACAGAAGAACGCGGAAGTCCAGCACTTTTTCGAAAACAAATCCAACTTTTTTTCACCACTGTACTCTTTGATTACTGCGACGAAAATTTTGACGAGCGAAGGCATAAAGAAAAATCCATCACAGACTCTCGTCCATGATGGATTTTTCTCGTCCTATTCGGTTTTTGGTTATTTCTCCGTTAAGATGGGCAGGCTTTGGCTTCTCCGTTTTTGCTTGATTCAATTAATTTGCTTTTGATTTGCGCGCTTTGATCAGAGAAATGATCTCGGGAAGGTAGACGATGCCGAGGTAGATCACGACAAACGGCACGACCACGTACATATACCAATACGGGTGGGGGATCAAGTTATACATAGCCTGCATAAGCGGTACGGGGGCGAATAGGGAATACATATAATTCACCTGTATGATCTCTCCCGAGGGGTTGGTGAGCGCGTTGACGGTACAATAGCTGTTGATCGCGATGTTAATAAAGTGTACGACGGTGTATATAGCCATCGTTAGCACAACGGTCGAGATAATGCAACGTACGTCCTTTTTTACTATCTTGAGTGCAAACATCAGTATCGGGATACCGAATTCGAGTGTGTGCGGTATGTAGTAGAAGAAAAAGGTTGCTGACGGGATGACGCAATTCGCCTGTCCCTGATTGCAGATTATTGCCATTGCCGCGCCGAGACACCAGAAGAGCAGCAGATTTGAGAAGATCTTGCTCCTTGTGAGGATCGCGATCGGTAAGATCAGCGCGGTGATAGAGCATATGTGAAAGGGGAGATATTCAAGCGGTGTGCCCCAAGTCACGAGGTTGAAGATTATAGCGGCGATGCCACTGAGCGAAAGTATGAACAGCACGGCAACCTTTGTTTTCTCACTGCGGTTGCGAAGAATAAAATACAGTCCGACTATAATACAAGCGGAGATGATCAAGGTTATGATGTGAACAAGTCCGTAAGAGCCCCAAAGCATAGGTTGCCTCCAATGAAGTCATAATTAACGCGCTAATTATATTATATATATTGTCAAAAGTAAACAGAAAATGAAGATTTTTAAGAATATTTAATATTTTGGTGTTTTTTTCGGAAAAACAGAGAAGGTTTTTAGCCTTCTCTGTTTTGTGATAATATTAAAGCAGAAAATCGGGCATTTTTTGACCGATCTGAACCTTCTCGTACTTCTCGTCTTCCTTGTGGCCGATAACCTTTTCTACGGTCTCGGGGGCGACGTTTGCAAGTACAGTGGTCTCGACTGCTTTGGCCTCAACGGGCTTGCTTGCGGTCGTTTTGGGAGCCGCAGGCTTTTTCGCGGTGGTTGACTTTGCAGTAGTTGTCTTCGCGGTTGTCGTCTTTTTCGTGGTTGATGTGGACTTCTTTGCGGTCGTTGTTTTCTTTGCGGGAGCCACGCCAACTGTTGCTACAAGCTCGGGAGCTATATTTTTGTCTTCCGTCTGCGGAGGGGTCAGGGTCTCGGTTACGATATCGCTTGCGGGGGTCTGCTTTGCTACTCTTTTCGTGATGCTGTCCTTACCTATCGGCATATTTCATGATCTCCTTTGCCATTTCCATATATTCCAGCGCTGCGCGGCTGGTGCGCTTATAAGCCATAACGGGTTTACTGTTGTCCTGCGACCATTCTACCGTACTGTCGATACGGATTATTGACGAGAGAAGTCGCACGTTATCAAGCGACGAGAGTGTTTCGACGGTCTGCTTGAAGTAGTTTTTGCGCTCGCTTGCCTTTGTGATTGCAATTCCAAGAATTTCGAGCGAGGGGGAGATGAGCTTGACCTGCTCGTAAAATTCAAACATATTCGCAAGTCCGAAAAGTCCCCAAGGCGATGCCTCGACGGGAATTACGAGCTTGTCCGACGCGCACATAATGTTCATTACCCAGCAGCCAAGCGTTGGGGGAGCGTCGATGAGTATGTAGTCGTACTTGCCCGATTCCTTGATCCTTTTAAGTCCTTGGCGGAGAATGAACTCTCTTTGCCATTTCGTGAAAAGCTGAAATTCGATGCCACTCATCAACGTGGACGAGGGGATCAAGTCGAGATTTTCATATTCAGTGGGGACTACGAAGTCGGTCAGATCCTTTTGCTCAACTACGCCGATGTAGAGGTTTTTATCTCCCTTTGCCATCTCAAGCGACTTTTCGTCGTCGAAAAATTGCAGAGTCAGGTTCATCTGCATATCCGCGTCGATGAGGAGCACCTTTTTGCCGAGAGTGCTCAATGAGTATCCCACGTTTGCGCAGGTGGTGGATTTTCCGCTTCCGCCCTTGTTGTTAGCAAAGCAGATCGTTTTGGTCTGAGCCATAGCTTCCTCCAAATGTATTTATTCTTGATTGAGATAGTCGATGATAGTGTCCAAGCCCTCGCTGGTGTAAGAGCTGACGTAAAAGATCTTTTCTTTTTTCAGTCCGCAATTCTCAAGCCAGCGCTCTGCCAAGGGCACGTTTGCGTCTTCCTTGTCGATACCCGAAATAATACCGATAACGTCACGGTTGACGTGGTGGACACAGTTTGGCGGGAATACACAGAACGGCTCGTTTGCGCTGACCACAAGCCCGATGACGTCGGCTTCGTATGAATATACCGCCAGCGCCGCCGCCAGCGTGTGCACCTCGGTATACTCGCCCGGCGTGTCGATGATCGTGTCCATATAATTTATGTATTGAGTTTTGCAGTAGTGGAGCTGCTCGCCCTTCAAGGCTTGTGTCAGAGTTGTCTTGCCTGCGGCAACTCGACCCATTAAAATGAGTTTTTTCATATTTTTCCTACCTTTTTCGAGAAAAAGGTAGCCAAAAAGCTTCCCGAAGGATAGTTTTTGTGTTACCCATTTTGCGATTGGAGATGGGATAGTTTATATATATTTTATTTGTGAAAGTTTTTTGCCGAGCTTTTTTTCAAAAAAGCTCGTCGCCGGAGGCACGCTTCCTTACGTTCTGGTCATCTCACAGACCGAGAATTTGAGAACGTTTCTGAAATACTCGGTGATTGCGGTGAAGGAGGCTTCAACTTCTGCCACTTTACCCGTGATGATGAGTGTGCCCGAGAAGCGATCGACGAAACCGAGGTCCGCACCCGAGGATTTGAGCGCGATATCTGCGGTAATGACCGCAGTTTCGGCGGGGCTGACGGTAAGAACACCGATTGCCGCCTTTTCGTAGTCGAGCTTGGGGTCGAGACCGAGCTTCTGATAGAGCGTGGGATCGGGATTTGCTATAATATGCGCAAGAGTGATCTGGCGACCCGGCACCAGCTCCTGAACTATTCTCATTTTATCCTGAAATTCAAAATTTTGAAACATATTTAACCTCTTTTTTGAAAAACATTTTTTGAAAAAGGTTTTAAAACTTTACAAAAAATTTAAATAATGATAGGGAATATATCATCGTTTTAATCAACTTGAAGGTGTTGTTGCGGATTTATCCGCCGATCTGCACGTGCAGCTTGGTTGATGCGTTTTGTGCCGCCTCAAGCAGCATATTCATATGATCGGACGTGGGGGGGACGATTCCGTCAAGCAGATAGGTTCTGCCGAGCCCCGTGTACTTGTCCTGACCGAGACGGTGATAGGGGAGTAGGTGAAGCTCGGTTACGTTCGGCAGGGAATCTGCAAATCTTGCGATTGCGGCGATCTCGGAGGGAGTGTCGTTAAAGGTCGGCACTACGGGAACGCGGATGATCAGGTGATTTGCGTTCTCGGCGATATATTTTGCATTCTCGAGGATCTTTTCGTTTCGCTGTGACGTAAATTCCTCGTGCTTGTCGGAATTCATGTGCTTGATGTCCATCAAGAAATGGTCGACGTGGGGAAGTAGTCTTTGCACGACCTCGCGGCTTGCAAATGCGGTCGTTTCGATAGCGGTGTTGAAGCCGTAGTCGTGAGTTGCCCTCAAAAGAGCCTCCGCAAACTCGGGTTGTGCCATACACTCGCCGCCCGACAGCGTTATTCCACCGCCGCTTCGAGCGTAATAGATGCGGTCGCCGACGATCTCGTCCATTACTTCGGCAACGGTGACGTCGCGTCCCATTATCTCTTTTTTGCCCGCACGGGTCATTTCCTGTATGCCGTATTCCTGCGATTCGGGGTTGCAGCACCATTTGCAACGGAGGTAGCAGCCCTTTAAGAATACGATCGTTCTGATTCCGGGACCGTCGTGAAGCGAATATCTTTGAATGTCAAAGATACGTCCCGTTTGTTCGTATATGTTTTTCACTTCGGTCTCCTTTCGTGAATTTAAAACTTCAAATAAGGAAAGTAATACGGCGCATTACTGCCCTTATTCGAGGTTTTTGATATTACTTTTTCTTTTTGACACAGGAAGCGCAAAAAGAAAAAGTAATGCAAAAAGAAAAACGCACAGGGAAGGTTTCGCCTCTGCGGAGGCGACCGCCGATCCCGGCGGCTCGGACAAGCCTTTGAAAAGGCTTGAGCGAAACTCTCAAAACAGATTAAGCCCGTTTAAATGGGTAATCCGTCTGCCGCATCAACTATCCTTATTGAAGGTTTTTGGGAGGTGCGGAACCCTTTTTGCCTAAAAAGGGTTCTCCGCAAAAAAAGAAAGGAGTAAACAACAATGGT
>CAZQLJ010000132.1:0-5155 GCA_964594085.1 uncultured Clostridium sp. | reverse complement strand
AGCTTTCGGTATTTATTTTGCTTTATTTTTATTCAATGTGTTTTTTCGAGAAAAAGGTACCCAAAAAGCTTCCCATAGGATAGTTTGGTGATGTAGCCGTTTTGCGATTGGAAATGGGATTGATATCCTTAAGGTTAAGCTTTCGGTATTTATTTTGCTTTATTTTTATTCAATGTGTTTTTTCGAGAAAAAAGTACCCAAAAAGCTTCCCATAGGATAGTTTGGTGATGTAGCCGTTTTGCGATATAAAACGGTGGGGTATCCTTAAGTTTAGCTCTTGGCATTATATATTACTTTATTTTTGAAAATGTGATTTCAGATGGCAAAAAACAAAAAGCCCTTGCAAAAAGCAAGGACGATCGGCATAAAGCCTCGTGGTACCACCTTAATTCACCCGTCGGTCGCCCGACGAGCCTTACAGACTCAATAAGTCTTTTTGATGTAACGGTCAAACCCGCCGCCGCCTACACATTCCTTTGCTTTGGAACTTCGGGACGGTACTCGCGAAGGTATTCGAAAACGGCTCTCACGCGCCTCTCATCAGCCGGCAACTTTCTGTCTGACAGTATCGTTTTCTACTTGTTTCGGTCACAGTATTTCTTATGATGTTACATTATAGCAAATTTTTTCGAGGTTGTCAACCTTTTTTTCGGAGTTTGACGTTATTTTTCGGAAATCGGGGATTTTGCGGTGTTTTTTTTCGCCTTGGTCTTGTCAAACATCGGGAAATGGGATATAATTTACATAGTGACAAACAAACTTCTTAAAGGGTGAAGATATGTTTATAAAATCTAGAATTTTGCGCTCAGCACACGCCTTCTCGACTCGCGAGGGTGGAGTCAGCGCGCTTGAGCATACAAAATCTCTCAATCTTGCGTTTGGACGTGGAGACAGTGACGAGATCGTCCTGAAAAATATTGAACTATTTGCTGCGGCGGTCGGAATCGATCCACACAGTATTATTTCCGTGCCGCAGATACATTCCGATATTATTTACAAGGTTGGGCGCGCCGACGCAGGCGAGGGCTACCACCAAAGAGTGAATATTCGAGAAGGCGACGGATATATTACCAACGAAAAGGGAATTGCTCTCGGAGTCAAAGCCGCGGATTGCGTTCCAATTCTGTTTGAGGCAGAAAAGCTCGGTGAGGTCGTTGCTGTTGGCGCGGCCCACGCAGGGTGGCGCGGCTCGGTCGCAGGAATTGCCGCAAAGTGTGTGCGTATGCTTTGCGAGGAATACGACGTTGCTCCAAGGGAGATTCGTGCGGTCATCGGGCCTTGTATACACAAATGCTGCTATGAGGTCAGGGAAGATCTTCGTGAGGCGGTCGAACAGCAGCTTGGCGGTGAGGCGGCAGACTTATTTGTTACTCCGAAGGGTGACGTTGAGAACAAATATTTTTGTGATCTTGTCGGATTGAACCGTCATCTTTTGCTTGAAGCGGGGATATTGCCGGAAAACCTTGAGGTCATTGATCTTTGCACCTGCTGTCACCCCGAGCTTTTCTTTTCTCACCGTTTTTCAAAGGGCAAGAGGGGAACTATGCTTAACGTTATATCCCTTGGTTTGTGACTTTTTGTTAAAATTCAACCGAATAGAGCTCTCTCTATTGACTTTTTCGCCAAATAATGTTATACTTGGTTAAGGCGCGTCGCTTGACGACGCTTTAATCTGAAAAATGAAGGTTTATATATGCTTTTCAGTTCTATGATTTTTCTATGGGTATTTTTGCCCTTAGTTCTTGCCGTCAACTTTTTGTTCTCGGCACTTCCGTTTAAAAAGGAATCCTCACGTATTCGCGTAAAGAATATTTTTCTGCTTATAGCGAGCCTTATCTTCTACGCTTGGGGCGGAATCTACTATCTACTTATTATGCTGTCGTCCATTCTGCTTAACTTTGCGGGCGGATACGTGATCGAAAAAGGCGTGAAAACCAAGAAAGCAAGACGTGTTGCGTTCATCGTGATAGTCGTGCTCAACATTGCGATACTTTTCTTCTTCAAGTACTTCAACATGCTTATCGCGATCATCGAGTCGCTTATGCAATCGGGCGCCGGCTTTAACACGGTATGGCAGACTATGCTGAGCATGAAGGGCACGGGTACACTCAATCTTGCACAGATCGTGCTTCCTATCGGTATTTCCTTCTTTACCTTCCAAGCGATGTCCTACGTTATGGACGTCTATATGGGAACAGCCAAGCTACAGGAAAACATTGTCGACTTTGCGCTCTACGTTTCGCTCTTTCCCCAGCTTATCGCAGGTCCTATCGTCAAGTACAGCGACGTTGACCTTCAGCTTCAGAACAGAAAAGAGACCTTGGATCTCTTCGTGTCGGGTCAAAAGCGGTTCTGCTACGGTCTCGGCAAAAAGGTGCTCGTTTCAAACGTTCTTGCGGAGGTGGCGGACGACATCTGGGCTCTTGAGATCGAAAATCTCGGTGCGCCTGTCGCGTGGCTTGGAATCATTGCTTACACCTTGCAGATCTATTTCGATTTTTCGGGATACTCCGATATGGCGATCGGCCTTGGTCGAATGATGGGATTTGAGTTCAAGGAGAATTTCGATTACCCTTACACATCGCTTTCTATTCAGGAGTTCTGGAGAAGATGGCATATCTCTCTGTCGTCCTGGTTCAAGGAATACATATACATACCCTTGGGTGGAAACAGAAAGGGAAAGTTCCGCACGTACATCAATCTGTTTGTCGTATTTATGCTGACGGGTATCTGGCACGGTGCGAACTTCACATTCATCTTCTGGGGTTTGTTCCACGGCGCGTTGCAGATAATCGAGAGGCTTTTCCTTGGAAAGTGGTTAAAAAAGAACCCCGTCAAGATCTTCAACTGGATATATATGATCTTCTCGGTTATGATCGGTTGGATATATTTCCGTTCGGACAATATTTTCCAGGCGAACGAATACGTCCGACAGCTCTTTAACTTCACGTCGGGCAACTATTCTATCGTCAGATTCCTTTCTATGAACGTTATTGTCGTCGTCATTTTCGGATTTTTGTTCTCGGGCCTTGTGCAAAGATTGCTCAAGTCGAGCTACGACAAGCTCTGTGCACGCGCAGGATCTTCGAGGGTTATCTTCGTTGCTGACTCGATAGTTCAGTTCGCGATCCTCGCGCTGTCTATGGCGGCGCTTGTTGGCGGAACCTACAACGCGTTCATTTATTTCCAATTCTGATAACATCTATTTGTCGATTTTGTTATGACAATGAAACAACACGAGGTATTTTATGGATAAAGATAAAAACACTCCTCAAAACGAGAATACGGTTGAAAGCCCTCCGGCGCCCAAGCTTCCAAAGGGGCTTGCGCTGACGTATATCGGCATTTTTGCCGCTATGCTTGTCATTCCCACTATAATTTGGGGTGCTTTGATGATCGCGTGCAGATTCTCGCCTGAGCTATACAGCACGCTAAATCCCCCCACGAACGAATCGCAGGGAATGGCGGGCAAGGACATTGCCGATTTTCCCACGACCTTTAATATCAAAACATACACCGCAGAGATCGAGGCTTGGTACGACGATCATCTGCCTTTCAGAGCTATTATTTACAATTCCTACGGAGACATCAAGGCGACGGTTGAAAAGCCCTATAACTCAACTATTCGTCCCGCACTTGTCGAGCTTTTCCATTCAAACGGAAACGGAGGAGTTGCCGAGCTGCCCGAGGAGACCATTGTCGACATTTTGGGTGAGAGCACCCAGCCGCCCGAGGAAAGCGAGGAGACCGTCCCGAGCTTTGGCAACGAAGAGTCCTCGCCATCGGATTGTGAGCACACATACGCCGAAGGCGTGCTTGAAGTTGAGCCGACCTGCACCGAATGGGGTGTGATGAAATATGCTTGTACTAAATGCTCCCATAGCTATCGCGAGTACACCGCAAAGAAAGAACACGATTACGATGCCTTAACCGACACCTTTGATCTTGTAACCTGCGGCTCAAAATACGAGCGCTTTTTAAAGTGTAACGATTGCGGACACGAAAAGGACGAATCGGGAATCAAGCAGCATAAAAACCACAAAAAAATAAAGACGGTCAAGGCATCCTATACTTCGTACGGATATGTTTTAGCAAGCTGCAAATATTGCGGCGGCGAATACAGGACCGAAATTAAACCCAAGCTTAATGATACATCTTCAGCAGTTGAGCGCTATTGGAACGGTGTAACTATTGAGGGCCGATATCAGTGGTTGTATTATCTCGGTGACAACAGTATGGCATACTATCAGGGCACAAATCTGTTAACCGAGGCCGAGCTTGCGTACTATAATTCCATACTTGTTCAGCTTAACGAGATATGCAAGGCGAAGGGAATCACTTTGCAGATCTGCATCTGGCCGAATAAGGAGCAGGTTTATCCCGAATATTATCTCGGTGCTCCCGTTGTAAATGAGTACAAGAGAGTTGAAAGACTTGTGGATTATATCCACGAAAATTCAGATGTTAAGATCATTTATCCATTAAATGAATTGACCGCCGCAAAGCCCTATTGGGACACATATTATAAATTTGACACTCACTGGAATATGGCAGGAGGATTTATCGGACACCAGGCGATGCTTGAAAGTCTGGGACTTGAGACCACGAATCTTTATCGTCTTCCCGTTTGGGAATTCGATCGCAACGCGGGTGACCTTATATCCCTAGGTAATATTACCGGATCCTACACCGGCGCGGTGGATTACACCATCACATATCGTCCCGAAATAACGACGGATTCTTACTACGGCGGAGACGGTGCCAACGATATCAGACACACGACCGCGGCAAATGCTACGAACGATTGCAATTTCGTTATGCTTGCCGACTCCTACAGATGCTTCCAGTTAGATCTTCTTCAAAAGGACTTTTCCGATACGTATCTCTGTCACAGAAGCCAGGTCAACGAGGCTATGACTGTAGATGCCATTAAGAATGCCGACATTCTCGTTATTGCCGCTGTTGAGCGATATGATTACCAAATATTCGATACAGCTATTCAGATCATTAACATTCTTTCGCAAGAATGATAACGTTAAAACCGCTTGATCCCTTGTGGGTCAAGCGGTTTTTCTGTGTTCAATTAGATTTCAAGCTCCTCGTATATTTCGAGGAGGCGCTCCTCGAGCTCGGTTTTGCGTGTGTCAAGCTCGGC
>CAZQLJ010000131.1:0-5179 GCA_964594085.1 uncultured Clostridium sp. | reverse complement strand
CGGTGTGGTCACCGATGATCTTGATGGAGTTCTTGTTCGCACCAACGGTACCGTCTCCGCCGAGACCCCAGAACTTGCATGCGATAGTGCCTGCGGGAGCGGTGTCGGGAGCGGGCTTCTCCTCGAGAGAGCAGCCGGTAACGTCGTCAACGATTCCGATAGTGAAGTTAGCCTTGGGAGCGTCCTTAGCGAGATTCTCGTAAACTGCAAATACGCTTGCGGGAGTGGTGTCCTTGGAGCCAAGACCGTAACGGCCGCCAACAACCTTAACGTCGGTCTTGCCCTGAGTTGCAAGAGCAGTAACTACGTCGAGGTAGAGAGGCTCACCAAGAGAGCCGGGTTCCTTGGTTCTATCGAGAACTGCGATCTTCTTTGCAGTTGCAGGGATAGCCGCAACGAGTCTTTCAGCGGAGAAGGGACGGTAAAGTCTTACCTTGATAAGACCGACCTTTTCGCCGTTTGCGTTCATGTAGTCGATAACTTCCTCGATAACGTCGCAAACAGAGCCCATAGCAACGATAACTCTGTCAGCATCGGGAGCACCGTAGTAGTTGAAGGGCTTGTAGTTTGTACCAAGCTTTGCATTTACCTTGTCCATGTACTCCTCAACGATTGCGGGAAGAGCGTCATAGAACTTGTTGCAAGCCTCTCTGTGCTGGAAGAAGATATCTCCGTTTTCAGCAGAGCCGCGAAGTGCGGGGTGGTTAGGATTGAGGGCGTGAGCGCGGAAAGCGGCAACAGCGTCCTTATCGAGCATTTCTTCAAGATCTGCGTAATCCCAAGCTTCGATCTTCTGGATCTCGTGAGAGGTACGGAAGCCGTCGAAGAAGTTGAGGAAGGGAACGCGACCCTTGATAGCGGAAAGGTGAGCAACTGCACCGAGGTCCATAACCTCCTGAGGATTGGTCTCAGCAAGCATAGCAAAACCGGTCTGACGGCAAGCGTACACGTCGGAGTGGTCACCAAAGATGTTAAGTGCGTGAGAAGCAACGCAACGAGCACTTACGTGGAATACTGCGGGAAGCAATTCACCCGCGATCTTATACATATTGGGGATCATCAGAAGAAGACCCTGAGATGCGGTATAAGTGGTTGTGAGAGCACCGGATGCGAGAGATCCGTGAACGGTACCTGCGGCACCTGCCTCGGACTCCATTTCCATTACCTTAACGGTAGTGCCGAAAACGTTTTTCAGACCCTGAGCAGACCACTGGTCAGTGTAGTCAGCCATGGGGCTGGAGGGAGTTATGGGGTAGATACCCGCAACTTCCGTGAAGGCGTAGCTGACGTGGGCGGCTGCCTGGTTACCGTCCATGGACAACTTTTTTCTTTCGATTGCCATTTTTGAGTTTCCTCCTAAAGTTTTATAAAAATTATTTTTTTAACAAAAAATATTTCGGTTGCACTGCCCAAAATGAAAAGGGCATAGTAATCCACCATTAATAATAACATATTTTAATCTAAAAGTAAATAGCTTTTTAAAAAAAACCGCGCTTTTTAGAATGAAAATTTTGTTTTTTCGGCATAAAATACGCCCATTGTGTCGCTTTTCTTGAATAGGGCACATAAAACCGTAATTTTTTAAATAATTCTTGACAATCGCATAGTAAATGAAGTATAATTTATATAGTGATTTTTATTCGCTTTCAAAACAAGGAGAAAAAAGAATGAACGCTAAACTTTTTGAATATATTGCCGCGTCGCCAACGGCATATCATGCTTGCGCGCACACGGCAGAGATCTTGTCCGATAAAGGCAGCACGGAGCTTTTTGAGAACGAAAAATGGACTATCGAAGCAGGCAAAAGCTATTTCGTAAGAAGAAACGGCTCGTCTGTGATCGCTTTTAAGGTTCCAAATGGCAATTTTAACGGCTTTATGATCGCCGCATCGCACGCGGACAGTCCTTGCCTCAAGATCAAGGAAAATCCCGAGATCGCGGACAAGCATTACGTAAAGCTGTCTGTCGAGACCTACGGCGGAATGATCTATTCGACCTGGCTGGACCGTCCTTTGTCGGTTGCGGGCAGAATGACCGTTAAGACCGAAAAGGGAATCGAGATAAAGCTCGTTGATACCAAGGAGCCGATCGCGCTTATTCCAAACGTGGCGATCCACATGAATAGGGCAGCCAACAGCGGAATGAATTATAATCCTGCGGTCGATCTTGTTCCTCTGTATGAGGGCGGAGAAAAGAAGGAGACCTTTAAGGGTCTTATCGCGAAAGCGGCGGGAGTATCGGTAGAGGATATCGTCACAACCGATCTTTTCCTTTACAATCCCCAGAAGGGATACGAGTGGGGAGATTTTATCAGCGCACCGAGGCTCGACGACCTCCAGTGTGCATTCAGCTCTCTTGAGGCTTTTCTGGGCGCAAAGGAAGGAAGCGGACTTCCAGTATACGCGCTTTTCGACAATGAAGAAGTCGGAAGTCAGACCAAGCAGGGCGCGGCGTCGACCTTCCTTTACGACGTTTTGACACGTGTTGCCGAGGCTCTCGGCGCGGACTATCGCCGTTGCGTTGCAAACAGCTTTATGGTCTCCTGCGACAACGCTCACGCCTGCCATCCTAACCACCCCGAATTTGCCGACAAAAACCATACCGTCTGGATGAATGAGGGCGTCGTTATAAAATATAACGCAAATCAGAAATATACGTCCGACGCGGTCTCGGCGGCTATCTTCAAGCTGGTTGCCGAAAAGGCAGGCGTACCCACCCAATATTACGCGAACCGTGCCGATATGGGAGGCGGTTCGACGCTTGGAAACATTGCCAACACTCAGGTTTCGCTCAATACCGTTGATATCGGTCTTGCTCAGCTTGCGATGCACTCCTCCTTCGAGACGGCAGGCGGCAAGGACATCGAATATATGGTCCGTGCTCTGACCGAATTTTATTCGTCGTCGCTTAAATCGACCGCTTCGGGTTACGAGATTTAATTTTGATTACCGGAAAAGGAGTTTACTATGTTTAATCTTGCAAAACCTATTTTTGCTAAAGGAAAAAGCCAAGAGCTCAACGTTTATGCTGTTTTTAAGGCAACCGTGGATTCTCTCGCCGGAGTCGAGCTTAAGCTGACTGCCGCTTCGTTTTATCAGGTCTTTGTTAACGGCAAGTTCGTGGGATTTGGTCCCGCGCGCACCGCGAAGGGTTATGCCAGAATGGATATTTTGCCTCTTGAAAAATATGCGGTTGAAGGCAAAAACGAAATAGTCATCGGAGTTGCGGGCTATTATTGCCGTTCTTTCAACGGAATTTTTCAGCCCTCCTTCCTTAGAGCAGAAGTTGTTTGCGGCAACGATGTGATCGCTTACACGGGCAGAGATTTTGACTGTTATCTCCCCGCATCTCACGTTCAGAAGACCGAAAGATATTCCGCGCAGCGTCATTTTTCGGAGGTTTGGGACTATACTAACGGAAAGTCGAATTGTGACGAGTCCTATCGCGCGGAAATAGAACTCTTGCCCGAGACACTCACTATTTTGAGCAGAACCGCCCCTTATCCCTATTATGAGGACGTTATGTGCAACAAGGCGCTTGTTGCAGGACATCTTACAGTTGACGATACGACAACTCCCAAAAAGGAAAACTACTCCTTCGCACTTGATGATTTCTGGCAGGGATTTGACTATGACGAGGTAGAATATCATCCGTACGCGTGGGTACAGACCCTGGCTCAGCACCCCGACAAATTCGACGCGGCGCTCCCCTTGACTCTTCGCGACGGCGAATATGCGATCTTTGATCTTGAAAAGGTCGAGGCGGGATTTTTGAAGCTCTCTGCAAAGGCAACCGATACTGCCGACGTTGTTATCGCGTTCTCCGAGTACATACCTGATAAGACGTTTCAATTTGCGAATATGCAGGCACACAACGTATGTGAGGTCAAGATAGGGGAGGGCGCCACGCTCGATTGGATGAGCAGAGAGCCTTATGTTTTGCGTTACGCTATTGTTGCGCTCAAGTCGGGTGCGATCACGCTTAACGGATTTGGAGTAAAGAGATTTGAGGGTGACGTTTCGAGCGTTGTTATCCCAGAGCTTGAAAATCCCGTGCTTCGCGATATTTACCGCGCGGCAGTACGCACTTATGCGCATAACGTAGTTGATATTTACATGGATTGCCCCTCCAGAGAGAGAGCAGGCTGGCTCTGCGACAGCTATTTCACGGGCAAGACCGAGCATTTCTTGTTTGGCAAGACCGACGTTGAGGACGCATATCTTGAAAATTACCGTCTTTATAAGAACGACGGCGAGCTGCCCGAGGGAGCGATCCCGATGTGCTTCCCAGCAGACGTAAAGGACACGGGAGAATTCATTCCTCAGTGGACTATGTGGTATATACTTGAGGTCGAGGAGTATCTCCTTTACCGCAATAAGTCGATCGATAAGGAGCTTTTCAGAGACAGCGTTTACGGTCTGCTCGGATTTTACGCGAGACACGAAAACGAGGACGGTCTGCTTGAAAATCTGCCTTCTTGGAATTTCGTTGAGTGGAGTCGTGCAAATCATTGGGTATTTAACGTAAACTATCCCACCAACTTCCTTTACGCAAGGGTTCTTGAGGCGGTTTATAACATATTTGGCGATGAGGAATGCCTCAAGAAGTGCGCTCACGTCAGAAGCAAGGCGGTCGAGCAGTCCTTTGACGGTAAGCTTTTCTGCGACCACGCGGTAAGAGGCGAGGATGGTAAGCTTGTCAGATGCGGAGATATATCCGAGATCTGCCAGTATTACGCGATCCTTTTCGCAGGAATAGATACGGCCAAGCCCGAGTATGCATATATGATGAACCTCATCGAAAACGTATTCGGTGCAGTCCGCAAGGAGCCGATGCCCGAGATCGAGGAGATCAACGCGTTTATCGGTGTTTATCTGCGACTTGAGGCTATGCTTAAGCTTAAAAAATACGATCTCGTGCTGAACGATATCGAGACCTTCTTCGGCGATATGGAAAGACTTACGGGAACGCTCTGGGAGAACAGATCGGTAACGGGAAGTCTTGACCACGGATTTGCGTGCTACGCGCTGGTTGCTATGACCAAGGCGCTTGAGGAGAAGAAATAATTTTTCTTAGTTCATCGACATATACAAAAATAACGGCAGGAACGTTTAGTTCCTGCCGTCAGTCTGTCGAAAAACGCCTATCACGCACAAGCGCAGATAGGCGTTTTGATGTA
>CAZQLJ010000130.1:0-5237 GCA_964594085.1 uncultured Clostridium sp. | reverse complement strand
GTCAATCAAATAGTCGAAAATATTTGTAAACTATTGATGAACTTGCGCTTTTGTGAGAAAAAACGAATTTTTTTCGTCCAACTACACAATGCGACCTTTTTTTCGTCGCGCTTCGTGTAAAATATTATTGAAAAACCGTCAAAACCAATTTTTTGACGGAAACACAACAAATATTCATAAAAAAACGAAAGGAAAATGAGAATGAACTGCGAAAAATGCAAAAATAAAAAAGCGACCCTGTTTTACGCGGACGAGGACGGCACGAAGCACGCGCTCTGTGCCTCGTGCGGCGCTATACAAGGGAGGCTGGCAAGCTTTTCGGCTTCTTCTGCGACGACCGAAGGCGATCTTGTCTATATTCCCGACCCTACACTACTTACGCTCTGCCCTCACAATCTGCTTTTTGCGACAGGTACAAGCACTGATGACAAAAAAGCTTGCAAGGGGTGTGGCTCTACCCTCTCCGATCTCAAGGTGATCGGTCGCCTCGCGTGCCCCGAATGCTACGTCGCCTTTGCCGATATCCTCTTTCCCTCCCCGAGACTTGACGTCGACAGTGATCTTATAAAAATGCCGTATGTGCGCAGGGAGAGATTGGACAAGCGTCACGCTATAAACAAGGCAAAAGCAGAGCTTAAGAGCGCGATCGACTCCGAAAACTTCGAGCTTGCCGCAACTCTGCGCGACAAGATCAAGAGGCTTGAGGGCAAGGCAGTCTGATGCCTGAAAAACAAATTACATACGACAAAATACAAGGAGACAAAAAATGTCATGGTTTACATCGGAGGGCAAATGCTCTCATCACGTTATAAGGTCGCAGACGCGATACGCACGCAATCCCGCTGACGCTCGATTCTCGGTCAAAGCCGAAAAAAATCTGACCGATCAATTTTTTGAGAAGGCGGAGGCTTTGCTCACAAAAAACGGCTTTCGCAAAGAAATATTGCCCGAAGGAGCTCTTCCCGAGGTCATAGCACTTGCCGAAAAAGGCTTTATTGATCGGGATTTTCTACACTATGAGGGCACTCGTTCGCTCTTTTTCAACGAGCCCTGTAATCTTGCGGTATCTCTCGGGGGCAGTGATCTGATAAATATTCGCTCGCTTCTCGCGGGTAACTCCGTAAGCGAAACGAGAAATATCGCCGCAGGTGCGGAGGAGCTGCTTGACCGAGAATTTGAATTCGCATACTCGGACACGCTCGGATATATCTCTTACAGTCCCGCGCTATGCGGCTCGGGGGTAGAGTTTTCGTCGGTTCTTTATCTGCCGTCGCTCAGGCTCAATAATAACTCCGAAGAATTGCGATATCAGTGCGCTATCATTGGGGCGCGGCTATTTCCTCTTCTCTCCGATCGGGGCGGTGATCTATATCTGCTTTCGCATTCGCCTGCTCCCTTTTCAAGCGAGGTTCATGCCGCGCAGTCGTTCGGCTCACTTATAACGAAAATAGTCGAGGACGAAGCGAAGTCCGAGCGAATTATTTTTGCGGAAAGGGACAAAATAATTATTGACCGCGCGTGGCGCGCTTACGGAATCCTGACTAACGCAAAAATGCTTTCTGAAAGCGATCTGCTTTCGCTCTCATCGGACGTTCGATTCGCTCTTGCGGTCTGCAAGGATACTGCCGCTTTGCCACCCGTAAGTATATCTGCGCTTAATCTTCTCTTGGCGGACGGGCTGAATTCTTCGGTCATGGCAGGCTGTCGCGAATGTAAAGGCGCCGTCGAATGCGACTGTGCGCGCGCAGATTTCGTACATAACAAGCTCGCGTCTAACTGAACTCTTGACGTGAGTTGTCTTACGAGGAACAGATATGGCAAACAAATTTACTCCTAAAGCGCAAAACGCGCTCAACTCCGCGCTCGGATTTGCTTCCGAGCTCGGTCACTCTTACATTGGAAGCGAGCACCTTTTGCTTGGTCTGCTCTCGACTGCCGACTGTGCCGCCTCAAAGATACTCTCGGCGAGGGGCATCAAAAGCGAGAGCGTGAAAAATACGATAATCGAGGTCACGGGCATCGGCTCGCCCGAGCAGATCTCGCCCTCTAATATGACTCCGAGCATCAAAAAGATAATCGAGGTTTCAGCGTACGAATCTACCAAGAGCAACCACAGCTACATCGGCACGGAGCATCTGCTTCTCGCTCTGCTATCGGACGGCGACTGCGTGGCGGTACGTATGCTTGAATCTCTCGGCGCTTCGGTCAGCGAACTTAGAAGTGACGTTGAATCGTATCTTGAGTCAAGTCCCGGGCGAATGCCGAGCGCAAAAAGGACGCAGGAAGGCAACGAAAAGGGGCGCGAGAAAAACGCTGTCAAAAATTACGGAAGAAATCTTACCGAGGCGGCAAAAAAGGGCAAGATCGACCCTATAATCGGGCGCGACCGCGAGACCGAGCGAGTTATACAGATCTTGTCAAGGCGGTCTAAAAACAACCCTTGTCTGATCGGTGAGCCCGGTGTTGGAAAGACCGCCGTGGTCGAGGGTCTTGCCCAGAGAATAGCCGACGGCGACGTGCCCGAGATCCTGCGTGACAAGTCAATAATCTCACTTGATCTCGCAAGTATGATCGCGGGCGCCAAGTACCGCGGTGAATTTGAGGATAGACTCAAGAGTATCATGGCAGAGGCGCAAAAAAATCCCGATATGATAATCTTTATCGACGAAATACACACGATCATCGGTGCGGGCGCGGCAGAGGGTGCGGTCGACGCGGCAAACATTATCAAGCCTGCGCTCTCGCGCGGTGAGCTTCAGGTCATCGGCGCGACGACGATCAGCGAATACCGAAAATATATTGAAAAGGATGCCGCACTTGAACGGCGGTTTCAGTCGGTGACGGTGGGCGAGCCATCTGCCGCCGAAGCGAAACAGATCTTACTCGGTCTGCGAACGAAGTACGAGGCGCACCACAAGCTGAATATCTCCGACGAGGCGATAGATGCGGCGATCGATATGTCTATAAGATACGTGCCTGACAGATATCTGCCCGACAAGGCGATAGATCTAGTCGACGAGGCGGCGGCACGATTGCGGCTCAAGATCTTCACCTCACCACCCGAGCAACGCGAAATAGAAAGCGAGCTCCGTCGCATTCAAGCCGAAAAAGCAGAGGCGATAACCGAGCAGAATTTCGAGCTTGCCGCTGCTCTGCGCGACAAGGAGATCACTCTGCGCAAAAAATACGATACCGAAAAGGCGGCGTGGGAAAATAGAAAAAATGCAAGCGGTCTTACGTTGCGGGAATGCGACATCGCCGACATCGTGACTCAATGGACGGGTATTCCCGTATCCAAGCTGCTTGAGAGTGAGAGCCGCAGACTCTCCGAGCTTGAGGACAAGCTTTCCGAGCAGGTCATCGGTCAGGACAAGGCGATAGCGGCGGTGGCAAGCGCCATAAGACGAGGTCGGACGGGGCTTGGTGACCCGAAGCGACCTATCGGGTCGTTTATTTTCGCGGGTCAGACGGGTGTGGGCAAGACCGAGCTTTGCCGCGCACTTGCTTCTCTGCTATTCGGCAGCACGGACGCGATGATCAGGCTTGATATGTCGGAATATATGGAAAAGCACAGCGTATCAAAGCTGATCGGGTCGCCGCCCGGATACGTCGGCTACGACGAGGGCGGACTTTTGACCGAGAGGATTCGCCGACATCCCTACTCTATCGTTCTCTTCGACGAGATCGAAAAAGCACATCCCGACGTTTTCGGACTGCTCTTGCAGATCCTTGACGACGGAATTCTGACCGATTCGCAGGGTCGACGAGTGGATTTCAAAAATTCGATCATAATAATGACGACCAATCTTGGAGCAAAGGCACACGGCGAGGTCGGAAGCCTCGGATTCAGTCTGTCGGGCGGTGGAGAGGATGAAAAACGCGCCGAGCAACGCGTTCTTGACGCTCTGCGTCGCTATTTCCGCCCCGAATTTCTCAATCGCGTTGACGAGATCATCTGCTTCGCTCCTCTTTCGCGCGAGTCACTCAAAAAAATTGCCGAGCTTATGCTCTCGTCGGTGACCGACAGGATCGAGGGCTCGGGCGTGTTTATAGAGTTTGACGAAAGCGTTGCCGATGCGATAGTCGAGCACGAATACCCCTCCGAATACGGTGCGCGGCCTCTGCGCAGAGCTATTACGAAGCTGGTTGAAAACCCTTACTCCGAGGCATTGATCGAGGGCGAATTTTCGCGCGGCGACTTCATTCGCGCTTACTTTGACGGCGAGAGGGTGAAATTTGAGAAAAAATCGGGCAACAGCTCACATAAAACGCAAAATACTATTGCAAAAGATTGAAAAATCTGCTATAATAATATTTGGCGGCGGTCAAGGTGACCGCAAGCAGACAAACGGCGCTTTTCAGGGCGGGATCATAAAAAGAGGTGAGACGAATGGACAACAAAAAGGATCTGCCGATCGCGGTGATGGACTCGGGACTCGGCGGAATCAGCGTTTTGCGTGAGCTTGTAAAGGTCATGCCGAACGAGCATTTTTTGTATTTCGGCGACTCTATAAATGCCCCCTACGGCACAAAGACCAAGCCCGAGGTGCTTGAAATAACGAGAAAAAATCTCGCGATGCTCAAGGAGCGTGGGATCAAGGCATTCGTCATCGCCTGCAACACCGCAACGAGCGTGGCGGCAAAAATATTGCGCGAGGAAAATCCCGAGCTGCTCATTATCGGCATCGAGCCTGCGGTCAAGCCCGCAAGTGAGCTTTGCGAGCATCCGAGAGTTATCGTTATGGCAACTCCGCTGACTTTACGCGAAGAAAAATTCCAGGCACTTGTTGCACGCTTTTCGGGAAAGGGCGAATTTTTGCCGTTACCCTGCCCCGGACTCGTTGAGCTTATCGAAACGGGAGACGTGGAGAGCGACGAGATCAAAGAATATCTCACAAAGCTTTTCGAGCCCTACAAAAACAAGCGCATAGATGCAGTGGTGCTCGGTTGCACCCACTATCCGCACGTGAAGACGTTGATCGCGGAGCAATTTTCTGCCGAGACGGTCGTGCTTGACGGTGGCGAGGGCACGGCGCGACACACGAAGCGCAGACTTGACGAGCTCGGACTTCTGCGCGACGTGGGCGAAGGCGAGATCGAGATAATCAACACCTCGGAAAACGAAAATATGATAGAAATTTCTAAATATTTGCTTTATAGATAAAAATTACCCCGACAGATTTTCTGTCGGGGTTTGCTTATTCATCTTCATTTTCATCATCAGCCGTTATCTCGTT
>CAZQLJ010000129.1:0-5329 GCA_964594085.1 uncultured Clostridium sp. | reverse complement strand
CCATATCTTACGCAAAAAAGCCACCCTTTCGAGTGACTTTTTCGACAGACTGAGAGCACCCATACGGGTGCTCTTTTTTTATTATCCGAGATCGGGCTCGGCGAAAAATTCTATGGTGGTTGTGCTTGTTCCGTCAGACTCGAAGACAACGATCTCGTTTTTGCCCTCGCGGAGCATCGGTGCGGGAACGTAGAGCGTTTTCGTAGGTCCTACCTTCCAATATCTGCCGAGATTGAAGCCGTTGACGGTTACAAATCCCTTTTCAAAGCCGTCGAGGCGCAGGAAGGTATCCTTGGGCGCACCGTTTATCTCAAGGCTTCCGCGCAGGAATACGGGGCCGTCTATCTTCTCACCGTCAACACTATTGTATTCGAGGCGGGAGAGGTCGGTCATGGGCAGCGCGTACATATCCCAACCGAAGTGATTCTGTAAGCCAAAGCGCATTCCGACTGCGCCCTTTTGGTCTCTCATCTTCGGGCCGTAGTTGATTCTTCCCATATTTTCAACGAGAATATCAAGCTTTCTCTGCTCGCCGTACGTCATCGGCAACTTGACCTTGTGCTCGTCGGGAAGCTCTGTGCTACGCGTATAGGTCGCCTTGTATTCTCCGTCGACGAAGACTTGCGCGCGATCGTGCACGTGCTCGAAATTCAGAGGCCAATCGTTTGTCGGACCCTTGACCGTGGTTCTGTACAGAATATATCCGAAGTCCTGACCGATGTTCTCCATAAACTTCGGTGCGGCGACATGGACGGGTGTCGAGAGGTTTTCTATGTTGTCAAAGAGCTTTGCACATTCGGTCAGCTCAAGCTTGCCGTAAGCCGCCTTTTCGGTCTCCTTGGCGGTGATCGCGGGCACCTTATCGCCGTATTTTTCGACGAGGATGTCGCGGAATTTATAGTACGCGTCGGTACGGTCGCCCGCCTCGGTCAGAAGCGCGCCGTAATCGTAGCTCGTGATCGTGGCAAGATATTTATCGGTGTAGTTTGCACCGTTGGTAAAGCCGAAATTCGTGCCGCCGTGGAACATATAGACGTTTATCGACCAATCGTTGTCCATAAAGGTCTTGAAGTCCGAGACGATCTCCTCGGCATCTCTACGGTGGTGCTCGATTCCCCAATGGTCAAACCAACCGTTCCAATACTCACCGCACATAAAGGGCTGGTCGGGGAAATATTCGAACATGACCGCACTCTGCTCCTCGGGTCTTGAGCCGAAGTTGGCAACGCTGATACACTCTCCGGGCAAAGTTCCACCCGTGAGCATACTGTAGCAGGGGCCGTCGGACGTAAAGAAAAGACAGTCGGCGTCAAATTCCTTGTACATATCGAGAACTGCGTGCAGATAGTCTTTGTCGTTTCCGTAGCTTCCGTACTCGTTTTCAACCTGAAGCATTATGATGTTTCCACCGTTGACCGCGAGATAGGGTCTTATTCTTCCGAGAAGCTCCTTATAATATCTGCGCACCTTGGAAAGATAAAGCTCGTCGTTGCAGCGCAGATCTATGTCATGATACTTGAGAAGCCACGAGGGCAATCCTCCGAAATCCCACTCTGCGCAGATGTACGGACCCGGACGGAGAATGACGTAAAGTCCGAGGCTTGCGGCGGTCTCTATATATTTTTCGATATCCAGCATTCCCGAGAAGTCAAACTTGCCCTCCTCGCGCTCGTGAAGATTCCAGCAGGTGTAGGTCTCTACACAGTTAAATCCGCACTCCTTAAGCTTAAGCAGGCGGTCGTACCAATATTCCTGCGGTATTCTGAAATAGTGCATCGCACCCGAGATGACGGTGAAGGGCTCGCCGTCCATATAAAATTGTTTACCCTTATAGCTTAAGATACTCATTGTGCATCTCCTTTGGTATGAAAACTGACCCTGTGGATCGCTTAATTTTAGCATATTGTCAAAGTGTTGTCAACAGATTTTAGAAACTTTTGGCGCCAAATTGCATATAATAAAAAGGATTTCAAATAATCGCTTGCAATCGTGAAATTTTTGTGTTACAATAAAGAAAACAATAACTTTGGCGGAGGATAAATATGAACTCTTACCTTCAATTAACACCCGATGAATTCAATCGCTCGCCTTTTCGTCTTATAGGAAAAGAATGGATGCTGATATGCGCGCCCGACGGCTCTAAGGAAAGCGGTGCGAATGCCATGACGGCAAGCTGGGGCGGCTTGGGTATACTTTGGAACAAGCCCGTGGCGACCGCATACATCCGTCCGCAAAGATATACCTACGGTCTGGTCGAAGAAAGTGACCGTATCTCGCTGTGCTTCCTTGGCGAAGAATACCGCAAGGCGCTTACTTTTTGCGGCAGAGAGTCGGGTCGTAACTGCGACAAGCTTAAGGAGTGCGGTCTTTCGACCGAAAGGTTTGACGGCGTGCCTGCGATCGCGGAGTCAGACGTAATAATGATATGCAGAAAGCTCTATGCCGACGATTTGAGGGAAGAAAAATTCGTTGATAAGGAGATGCTATCGCATTATAACGGTGACTACCATCGCTTTTACATTCTTGAGATCGAAAAAATACTTGTTAAAGAGTGATGCTCTTTTACTGCGGAGCTTTAAAACCCAAACCGTAGAATTAATCTCTATCCTACGGGAAGTTTTTGGAAGGTCAAGGAAACTGAAGTTTGCGAAGCAAACTCACAGAGTAAACCGCGTGCGGTTTACGTAGGTTTTTCTCAAAAAGGTTTCCTTGCGCATCCCCTCCGGAAAGGAAATCTAACTATGAAACTTTTAATTGCATCAGATATACACGGAGACGCAATATGCTGCCGCGCTATGCTTGACGCGGCAGCGCGGGAATCTGCCGAAAAAATACTGCTCCTTGGCGACCTGCTTTATCACGGGCCGAGGAACGATCTGCCCGAGGGTTATGCGCCCAAGAAAGTGATCGAAATGCTTAACGCTGTAGTGGACAAGCTGCTGTGTGTAAGGGGAAACTGCGACACCGAGGTGGATCAGATGGTTCTTGACTTCCCGATCCTTTCGGATACGGCGTGGGTCTATGACGGAGAGGCTAAATTGAGCTTATTTATGTCGCACGGGCACAAATATTCGCCCGATGATCTGCCGCCTTTGACGAGTGGAACCGTGTTTTTGTACGGTCACACGCATGTGCTCGGCCTTTGCAAAGTCGACGGAGTGACCTGCATTAATCCCGGATCGGTCAGTCTTCCTAAGAACAATAATCCCAAGACCTACGGAGTCTACGAGGGAGGAATTTTTGAGATCAAAGAGCTTGACGGAACCGTTGTGAAGAGGTTTGATCTCCGAAAAAATGACTGAAGCCGTTGATTGTAACAGAAAATTTACAAAATTCGGTCTGTCCCCTCTTGAAAAGAAGCTGATTTTGTTATATAATGAAATGTAAACTATGCACGACTTTAATTTGGTGCTTATTTGGAGGTAAACTTTTATGGTAGTAGCCGGCGATTTTAAAAACGGTATAACTTTTGAAATGGATGGTAACGTTTATCAGGTTATCGAATTCCAGCACGTAAAACCCGGCAAGGGCGCGGCTTTCGTTCGTACTAAGCTCAAGAACGTTATTTCCGGAGCAGTTATCGAGAAAACTTTCAGCCCTACGGACAAGTATGAGAACGCTTATATCGAAAGAAAAGATATGCAGTACTCCTACACCGATGGCGATCTTTACTATTTTATGGACATGGAAACCTTCGACATGCTTCCTCTTAACAGAGACAAGCTCGGCGATGCTTTCAAGTTCGTTAAGGAAGAAATGATGTGCAAGATCATTTCCTACAAGGGCAACGTATTCGGAGTTGAAGCTCCCACGTTCGTTGAGCTCGAGGTTACCGAGACCGACCCCGGTTTCGCAGGTAACACCGCGACCAACACCCTGAAGCCCGCAACTCTTGAGACCGGCGCGGTTATCAAGGTTCCGCTTTTCATCAACGTTGGCGATATGCTTAAGATCGACACTCGTACGGGTGAATATCTGTCCCGTGCTTAATTTCTGAAAACAATAAAACGGGAGGCTTTTGTACAAATCGTGCGCAAGCTCCCGTTTTATGCTTTTATTGCAAAAATTTATAGAAAAGAGGATCATAAAAATGACACTTACTGAAAAGACTGCATACATCAAGGGCCTTTGCGAAGGTCTCGAATTCGATAAGAAGGATACTGCTGAAGCGAAGATCATCAAGGCGCTTCTCGATCTCTGCTCCGATATGGCTGAGGAGCTCTCCGAGCTTGAAGCTGACGTTGAGGATCTCTTCGACTACTGCGAGGAGCTCGACGAGGATCTCGGCGACGTTGAAGAGGTTCTTCTCGAGGAATACGGCGATGACGACTACGACGATGGCGAAGAATTCGAGTGCGACGGCGACTGCTGCAACTGCTTCGAGGATTGCGACTTCAACGGCGAAGAATACTATGAGATCGAGTGCCCCTCTTGCGGCGAGATCGTATGCTTCGACGAGGACGTTGACTCCGATGAGCTCTCCTGCCCCGCATGCGGCGAAAAGCTCGGCTGCATCGTTGAGGATGACGATAAGTAATAGATTGCCCAACTTTCGATATCGAAAGTTGGGCAGTTTTATTCGCCAAAGGCGAGTGATATTGCTTCGCAGTTTTATTCGGCTTGTGCCGAGTGGTATTCGCTCCGCGAGTTAAGACGGCGAATAAAATACCACTAAAGCCGCAGGCTTTAATACCACTATTGCGTAGCAATAATACCACTCCGACAAAGTCGGAATACCACTCGAAAGGAATTTAGCATTATGTCAAACAGTATCAGGAGGGATAAAGCGAAGGAATTCGCAAAAAAGGTCGTGTTTATTTGTCGTGAAATTAAATCGGAGAAAAAGGAGGCTGTGCTTGTAAATCAACTGCTTCGCTCCGCCACCTCAATAGGTGCAAACATACATGAAGCACAATATGCCCAAAGCACTAAGGACTTTATATCAAAACTTGAAATTGCACAAAAGGAATGCTATGAAACCGAATATTGGCTTGAACTTCTTTTTGAAACAAATTCTATTGATGAAAAAGACTATAAGCCCCTTCAGAACGACTGCGGCGCAATACGAAGAATGTTAATTTCTTCATTAAAAACAATCAAAGCAAATAACATGTAAAAAAGAAGGCTCCGTATGAGCCTTCTTTTTTGTTTGTTAATCAATTCGAGTTGAACCTCCATTTTATCTTGAGTTTGCTTGTCATAGCCGGCTTGTTATGTATACCACCAACGTTTATCTGCAAAGATTCTGCATTTTCTGCCCCGGGAGCGCACTTGACGTCAATTCCTCTTTTTACACAAGGAAGCTTTGCGATTATGCGGTCATACGAGG
>CAZQLJ010000128.1:0-5349 GCA_964594085.1 uncultured Clostridium sp. | reverse complement strand
GTCTATATGGGTGAAAGCTTTCAACGAGGTACAAACAAGTGAACAGACAAGATGCCGAAAAAATCATAACTGAATATCTGAAGCCCATATTTGGATTTGCGCTGAAACGATGCAAAAATACACACGATGCCGAGGATCTTTCGCAGGAAATTGTATTACGGGCGTTTCGCTCGCTTTTGATCAAGGACGATATTGAGGATGTCAGTAAATATATTTGGGCAATCGCACATAATACGCTCAGTAATTATTATCGTGATGTCGCTAAAGCCGTAATTGGTTTGCCGATCGATGAATTTGCTGAAATAATTGCCGATCCCGATTCAGAATATGATTTCGATGATAATACAGAATCTATCCGTCGTTTGCAAAGCGAGATTGCCTATCTTTCAAAGCTACAAAGAAAGATAGTGATTGCGTATTATTTTGAAAATCGAAAGCAAGCTGATATCGCAAGAGATTTGGATATTCCTCTCGGCACGGTCAAGTGGCACTTGTTTGAAGCTAAAAAAGAATTGAAAAGAGGTATGGATACTATGAGAAAAGCAAGTGAACTTAAATTCAACCCAATAAAATTCAGCTCATGTGGTATTAACGGTTCTGTCGGAACGAAATCCACTGACGAATTTTTCCGTTCTGCGCTTTCGCAGAATATCTGCTATTGTGTACGTAACGAAGCCAAGACTGTTAATGAGATCGCCGATGCTCTCGGAGTCTCTCCCGTATACGTGGAAACCGAGGTTGATTTTCTTGAGGAATACGGTTTTCTGAAGCAAGCCAGGGACAAGTATATCGTTAATTTTATTATAAGTGAGCCGACCGCAGAGCTTTTGACTATACAGGACGCAATGTATAAAAAAGCGGCTGGATTATTTGCAAATGAGCTCTATGAGGAGTTGATGAGCAGTGGTATTTTGGACGATGAAAATATTTTCTGCAATCAAATGCTTCCCGGCTCCACAAGAGAAAATCCCATGCGAGATAAAAACTTTCTTTTGTGGTCGCTGATACCGTATATAGCTGCTTGTTCAGGTGAAAAGCTAATGGATAATGTAATCACCTTTGAAGAGGTAGCTACCATTCGTCCCGACGGAGCACACAATATTGCTTATGCTGCTGTTGTACCGAATGATCTTAAATTGCCGAGTGATTACGTTCGTATGAGAGACTGGTGCGGACCGTATGATGCTATGCACGGAGAGCATATCCTTTGGAGAGTAGATACCGAGTGGTCAGGACGACGTATCAGTGTAAATCGTCATGAATTCGAATCGTCAGCGCGAGTTGTATCGCTGTACGAACACGAGAGAGAAAATTTTCTTTTGAAAGAGGATTATGCATGGCTTTCCGAACGCGGATATATCAAAACTTGGGGAGATTATGACGGATGCTTCAAGACGGCATGGCAGATCGTTATTTTGACAAATAAAGAAATTCAAGAAAAGCTGCTTACGATCGGTGAGAAAATGAAGGAAAAATACAAGGATGAATTCGATGCTATCAAAGCCCCTTATGTTGAGGCTGTATTGGATTCGGTTCCCACACATCTTCGTCGTGTAAAAGAGTACGAGTTGCAGTTTGTATTCCACTCTGATGGATGGTTTTTGCTTCACTGTATCGTTACTCTCTTGAACAATGGTAAATTAAAGCCGCCCACTGAAGAACAGAAAAAATCACTTACGACACTTATTATTAAAAACTAACTAAAAATATCGAGAGCAACTGTAATTGGTTGCTCTCGATATTTTTAGTTATATTAAATATTGGTCTTTATAAGCTGATTTACTGCCTCTCTGACCGCGAGCATTTCATCTGCAGAGCGAGCGCAGACCTTAAAATCGATCTCCTTGCCAAACGCCGCTTCGATGGTCTCAACCACTTTTTCCTTGCCGCACAAGGATTCTGCAAGCTGCATAGCTCTCATATCCTGCAATGCCTCATTGAAAACTACAATACGCAAAGATTCAAGTGCGGTGCCGTTACTTGCGGGATAGACAGAGAAGGTATCTCCCGAGGGCACCCAACCGTCGCCGCAGGTGTCAAGATAAGGATTTATCGGATCGTAAGAGTGCTGTGTGCTGTAGAAGTTGTATCCCCAATGCAAAAATCCGACGATATCATATTTATACATCTGCATACCGATCGAACGGTTGCGGTATGAGGGCATAGCCAAAAATCTGTTGGAAACGTCCTTCCACTGACCGCTGCAATAATATGTCCAAAGCCCCGGAACCTTATTTTCTATAAAGGTTTTTACGTGATCGTTGCAGGGAATGGGAGTCTTTACAATGCCCGCACTGTAAAACTCGTAGTTAGAGAGCGCATCCATAATAACGTAGTCCTCAAGCAGATCGGCAATCGAATCCTTTGCCGCCTTGTAGTAAGGAAGCTGCTCCTGACTCGGCTCGTCGGAGATATGGAAGAAGCAACGCTTGTCGACGCCTCTTGCCTTCATATAGCCGAGGAAAGAGACGATAAATTGTCTCAAAAAATCTGTATATTCATTCGAAACCGCATCGGTATCCCAACCGAAAATCTGCTTATACTCGCCGTCAACGGTCGCCATAATTTTGGGAGCATGCTGCGCGCCCCATTGCGTAAAGAAATGCGCGATCTCGAAGTACTCAATGCCAACGCGGTTACACATATCGATCCAACGGTCGAGAAGTGAATAATCGAATGAATATTCATTTTCATTCTTTGTCACTCCGACAAGTTGTGTAGTGAGTCGCTCACCGCCGATATAGGTGTCAAGTGAGGGAGTAAAAACGGGGGTAAGAAGCATATTTATTCCGTTTTTGCGAGCAGTTTGAGCAAAGTTCTCGACTATCTGCCAGTGTCTCTCCGACCAGACCTCGCAGTTGTAGTAGTTTGCAAGACAGTCACAATAGAACCACTGGGTAAACTTCAGAGTCTGAGCAGGGAGCTCGGCATCGATGATCTCGATGGAGACGGACTCGCGAGCCGCGACGGAGTCACCGTTCATAAGAGTGATCGAAAGCTCACGCTCGCCTGCTGATATTGTCTCGTTCACTTCCGAGAGATCGACCTCTACCCAGATAGCGCAGAGACTGCCCCTGACTACGCTGACTCTACCGTGATAGCGCAGAGGCATAAGCAGGTCGGGATAAAGTCCGGGGGTTGAGCGCAAGTAGTTATCAACGGGAGCACCGGGAACAACGGGCATAGAGGCGGGAAGGCTTATTACCTCGCGCAGAGTCGCGTATTTGAGCAGATCTCCGTCAAGCTTAACGTCGTAAAGTACTCTGCCGGGGTCGGTGTCCTCAAGAGCGCAGAGAAGCTGAAACGAGAAGCGCTCGTTTTTAAGCGCGGTCAACCTCAATAGTGGCTTGAAGTCGTCTATTTTATTATCAAGAAAGCAATTTTCAAGTGAAGAAGTGATTTTTGTCTTAAGCATAAATTCCTCCGTTTTTTGCCGTGTGAAAATCGGTGTTTTTTGCTGTATTTATACAATTTTGCGGCGATTCGCATAACTACGGTAATTATAACACGGCACAAAGTAAAAGTCAACGGAAAAAGACATATTTAAACCACGAAATATGATGTTTTTAGCGATATATTATGTCATATTGCACAAAATTCTTTTCAAATTCTATTAAATATCGTAATATCTTTCAATTTATTTTTTGGTAGAAATATGTTAAAATATATAGTTGGAAGAAAACTGTATAAATTTGATTTAAAATATAAGGAGTAAGTATGGTAAGAGAAGATTTAAGAAACGTAGCAATAATCGCACACGTTGACCACGGAAAAACCACGCTTGTTGACGGTCTGCTCAAGCAGGGTGGTATTTACAGAGATAATCAGGAGACCGTAACCAGAGTTATGGACTCGGACGATATAGAGAAGGAAAGAGGCATTACCATACTTGCCAAAAACACTGCGGTACACTACAACGGCGTAAAAATAAACATCGTCGACACCCCCGGACACGCTGACTTCGGCGGCGAGGTTGAGCGCGTACTGAAGATGGTAAACGGCGTTATTCTTCTCGTTGACGCGGCTGAGGGTCCTATGCCCCAGACGAGATTCGTGCTTAAGCGCGCGCTTGAGCTTGATCACAGAGTTATAGTTTGTATCAACAAGATAGACAAGCCCGATGCACGTCTTGGCGAGGTCGAGGACGAGATCCTTGAGCTTCTTATCGACCTTGGCGCAAGCGACGAGCAGCTTGATTCTCCTATGCTTTACTGCTCGGGACGCTCGGGGACTGCTACAACGGATCCTCTTGAGGAGGGAACCGACCTCAAGCCCTTGTTCGATACGATCCTTGACTATATTCCCGCACCCGAGGGTGATCCCGAGGCTGACCTTCAGGTTCTCGTATCCTCTATCGACTACAACGAATACGTAGGACGTATCGGTATCGGTAGAATCGAGCGCGGCTCTATCAAGGTCAATCAGGAAATTCTTGTTTGTAACTATCATAAGCCCGACGAAAAACCGAGAAAGACCAAGGTCGTTGCGCTCTTCCAGATAGACGGACTTAACCGTGTCCAAGTTGAAAGCGCAAAAATGGGCGATATAATCTGCTTCTCGGGAGCAGGTGATATCTCTATCGGAGATACTCTTACCTCCACCACTAACCCCGAGCCGCTTGAATTCGTTAAGGTAAGCGAGCCTACCGTTGAGATGACCTTCTCGGTCAACACAAGTCCCTTGGCTGGCAAGGAGGGTAAGTTCGTTACCTCCCGTCAGCTTCGCGAAAGACTCTACAGAGAGCTTCTCCGTGACGTTTCTCTCCGCGTACGCGACGGAGACACTACCGACGAATTTATCGTATCGGGAAGAGGAGAAATGCACCTTTCCATTCTCATCGAAAATATGCGTCGTGAGGGCTACGAGCTGACTTGCTCGAACCCCAAGGTCATCTTGAAGGATATCGACGGCGTGACCTGCGAGCCTATGGAGCGCGTAACGCTTGACGTGCCTACCGATTACGTTGGCGCGGTCATTGAAAAGCTCGGACAGAGAAAGGGAGATCTTATTGAGATGAACCCCGTTGGAAGCCGTATGAGAATTGAGTACAGTATTCCTTCGAGATGTCTTTTTGGCTACCGTTCCGAATTTTTGTCGGCAACTCGCGGCGAGGGCGTCCTCAATACGCTCTTTGACGGATATCAGCCTCACCGTGGCGGTATCATTATGAGATTTACGGGTGCGCTTATTGCCTCCGAGGCAGGTGTTACCACAAGATACGGTCTCTTCAATACTCAGGAAAGAGGACAGCTCTTTGTTGGTCCTCAGGTTGAGGTATATGAGGGTATGATCGTTGGTGAGAACCCCAAGAACGATGATATCGCCGTAAACCCCTGTAAGGAAAAACAC
>CAZQLJ010000127.1:0-5401 GCA_964594085.1 uncultured Clostridium sp. | reverse complement strand
GTCGCGGGAATGCACCTCAGCAAGATCGCCGTCTCCTCTTTTTCCTTCCGTAACCAATTCTTTATCTTGATCATTAAAATTCTCCAAAAATCTATTATACCTCTGATAATTATACCATATAATCAGACTTTTTTCAACCCAAAATTATTAAAACACCGCCTTTTTCAAATAAAATTTGATTTTTTAGCCTTTTTCTCTTGCTCCAAAACCTCTTGTATGGTATAATTAACCTTGTAAATACTCTATAACGGAGGCATAATATGACGATCAGTGAAAGATTTTTAAAATACGTTTCGTTCCCCACAATGTCGGACGAAAGCTCGGAGACCGTGCCCAGCACCGATAAGCAGCTTGTTTTCAGCCGCTATCTTGCAGAGGAATTGAAAGCTCTCGGACTCTCCGACGTCGAGCTTGACGACAAGGGCTACCTCTACGCCACTCTCCCTGCAAATACCGAAAGCAGCGTCACCGTCGGACTTATCGCGCACGTCGACACCTCGGATGCCGTCAGCGACGGTCCTATCAACACTAAAATCGTGAAATATGAAGGCAAAAAGATCTGCCTCAACGAAGAAAAGGATATCTGGCTTTCCCCCGAGGAATATCCCTCGCTCAACAGATACGTCGGCAATAACCTCATAGTCACCGACGGCACTACCCTTCTCGGAGCAGACGACAAGGCAGGTGTATGCGCGATCGTCTCCGCAGTTGAGAAGATCATCAAGGACAATTCTCCTCACGGATGCATCAAGATCTGCTTCACACCCGACGAGGAGATCGGCAGAGGCGCAGACCACTTCGACGTGGAAAAATTCGGCGCAAATTATGCCTACACCGTCGATGGCGGCGGACTTGGTGAGCTTGAATACGAAAACTTCAATGCCGCCTCTGCTAAAGTCGAATTCAGAGGAGTCTCGATCCACCCGGGAAGCGCTAAGGACAAAATGAAAAACGCGCAGCTTATGGCAATGGAGTTCAATTCTCTGCTCCCCGCAGACCAGACTCCCGCTACGACCGAGGGCTACGAGGGATTTTTCCACCTCATCGAATCCCACGGCGACTGCGAATACGCCGAGCTGATCTATATAATCCGCGACCACGACAGAGCAAAATTTGAGGAAAAGAAAGCTCTGTTAAATGAAATAGCGGCAAAGATCGAGCATAAGTACGGCGCAGGCTCCTGCACCGTTGCAGCCAGGGACTCCTACTACAATATGAAAAAGATCATCGACCAAAATATGTACACCGTCGAGCGCGCAGTTGCCGCAATGAAGGCGGTCGGAGTCGAGCCCGAGATAGTGCCGATAAGAGGAGGCACCGACGGAGCGCGTCTCTCCTTTATGGGCTTGCCCTGCCCCAATATCTGCACGGGCGGCGAGAATTTCCACTCGAGATTCGAGTATCTTCCGATAGAGTCTCTCGAAAAGGTCGTAGATATCGTCGAAAGACTTATTCTCGACACAGCATCATTCTGACAGCTAAGGCTACTTGACAAAATAACCTCAAAAGTGTATAATAAAGTTGATTAACTCGGAAAAGAGGTCAAAAATATGCCTTTTGCTAACGTAAAAAAGAATTTTGGATTCGGCTGTATGCGCCTGCCTATGAACGGAGATGAGGTCGACTACGCCGAGTTTACCCGTATGGTAGACACCTTTATTGAAAACGGATTTAACTATTTCGACACCGCGCACGGATATCTCCGCGGAGCAAGTGAGATCGCGCTTGAAAAATGCCTCACCTCGCGCTATCCCAGAGATAGCTATATCCTCACCAATAAGCTTTCGGTAAACTATTTCGACTCGGACGAGGAGATCAGACCCCTCTTTGAAGAACAGCTCAAAATATGCGGAGTTGACTATTTTGACTTCTATCTTATGCACGCGCAGAACCGCGGCTCTTATGAAAAATACAAGAGATGCCGCGCTTACGAGACCGCGTTTGAGCTCAAAGCCGAGGGAAAGATCAAGCACGTAGGACTTTCCTTCCACGACACCGCAGAGGTTCTCGATAAGATACTCACCGAATATCCCGAGCTTGAGGTCGTTCAGATACAGTTCAATTACCTCGACTACGACGATGCCGCAGTGCAGTCGCGTCTCTGCCTTGAGACCTGCCGCAAGCACGGCAAGCCCGTCATAGTTATGGAGCCCGTCAAGGGCGGTAGCCTCGTCAACCTCCCCGATGATGCAAAGGCAGTGCTCGACGCACTTGAGGGCGGCAGCTATGCAAGCTACGCGATCAGATTTGCCGCAAGCTTCGACGGAATAAAAATGGTCCTTTCGGGCATGGGCGATATGAACATGATGAACGACAACCTCAGCTACATGAAGGACTTTAAGCCCCTCGACGAGCGCGAGTATAAAGCCATAGATAAGGTCTGTAGCATTATGCTCGACAAAGGACTTATCGCCTGCACGAGATGTAGCTATTGCACCGAGGGCTGTCCCAAGCAGATCCCGATCCCCAACCTCTTTGCGTGTATGAACGACAAAAAGATCTGGCAGAGTTGGAACTCCGATTACTATTACGGTATACATACCAAAAACAAGGGCAAGGCAAGCGACTGCATCGGTTGCGGCAAATGCGAAAAGATATGCCCGCAAAACCTCCCCATCAGAGAGCTGTTGAAGCAAGTCGCCGAGGAGTTTGAGAAGAAAAAATAATTTTCGAGGTAATAGAAATGAAGGATTATTACAAAATCATTGTAGAATTATGTGGCAACCTTTGCAATAAAGATGATTATGATTGTAAAGAAAAGGTAAAAGCACACAATAAGGCAATGGCAAAGCTCTATAAAATGGATCAGGAATTGAATAATCCGGAGGGTGCAGAAATATTGTTGAAACTTTTATATCATGAAAACGATCATGTAATTTTAAGCGCTGCTATGTTGTGCTTAAAGCTAAAAATTCATCCAAAGGAGACTTTGGAGAGAATAATCTACGTTAAAGATAATTCAAAGGACTCAATAATTAGTTTTGAGGCTGAAATGCTGATAAAAGAGCGCCATAATATTAAATAATTAGTATTCAAAAGGAGAGCCCAGCAAATACCGGGCTCTCCTTTTATGTATTTGAATAACTTATTCCTTCCCCGCCGACCGCTTCTCTGCCCTTACGATCTTATAAAGCTCCTCTGCGGCAAGACGGGTCTTCGCAACCACGTCTCCGCAATCCTTCGGGAAGCAATAATAAAGCATCTTCTTGTCACCGATACAAATTATATCGCCAAGCTTGTACCAATAATAATCGGCATATAAGCTGTAGGACGAAAGCGGCGACTGAACGTAATCAAGCTCACCGTCACATCCGACAAGGTGGAATCCCTCGCGGTTGTGTGTCAGTCTGCCCTCTCCGATTGAGTAAATACACTCGGTATCCACCATAGCGTAAATATCAACCGCTACGTCAAGCGAATAAGTGCCGTCCACAAGCTCTTTTTTTACGTTCTCGCGCTCCCAAGCGTACCAATCGGGAATGTGATCGAATTCAGTCTTTCCCTCAACAGCGCGCATAAATCCGTCCTCTGTGAGCTCGTATTGCTTGCCGCAAGCATGGCAGGTCAAGGTAGTTCCCTTGCCCTCGGTCTGACCCTCGGCAAGACAGTGCGGACACTTGTAAAGCACGCGGTTAAGATGATCCGCGCGGAAATCCTCGGCGATCTTAACACCCTTTTCCTGCTGTGCGCGGAAATTATCAAACGAGAACTTTTCGCGCAATAGCTCGTTGATCTGCCTCGGAGTCATTTCCTTGATCTGCTCGGGAGATAAAAGATACTCAACCTCCGCCGTCACCTGCGTTTTACGAAGCTGCAGATTGTTATAAAGCGGATCGCGCAAAAAAGCTCCATCGGTCCTGATCGTGACCACAGGCAAACCAAACATCTTCACGCATCTTCCGAGACTCTCGGGCAGAGGTGTTGCCGTTCCGTCAAAGCTGTAGCTTGCCTCGGGATACATCAGTATCGACGAATTGTATCGCTTTACCGCGTACAGCATATCGTGAAGCAACGACACCTCGCTGACAAACTTTTTCGTCGGTATACAGCCGATCTGTCTCATAAGCCAATTCTTGCCTATAAAGCCGTCGGAGGTGCACACGATGTTATATTTTCTCGGATAAAGTATTCTCGAGGCTATCTTGAGATCAATAAAGCTCGAGTGATTCATCAGAATAAAGCAAGGCTCTTTCTTAGAAAGCTTCTCCATTCCGATCGACGTATATTTGAATTTAGTAGCGACGAGATCGGGTATCGAGAGCGTGCGAATAAGCGTGCGGAAGAAAAAGCTCGGCCTGCTCGGCTTCCTTTGCTTCTTCTCGGGCTTCTCTAAAAGCTCCTTATAACTGACTCCGTATTTTATCTTCATAAAATCTCCATTCCGTTCACAATATTAACTGAATTTTAACTTTATATATATTTTACCACCGCGCAAGGCAAATGTCAATATACAAAAAATCGAAAAATCCCACGATTGACTATTGACTAACAAAAAATATTATGTTACAATTAATTTAGTAATATCAAATCTTGTCAAAAAGGAGATCAGCGTGAAAATTGCTTCCATTTAAACACGAAGCAAACTGTTTCACGCATGAATTTCGCCGATGGCAAAATTCATCGACTATTATTTGTGCCGCAGTTGGCGGCGGAATGGAGATTAATATATGGATTTCACTGTTGAACTTTTAAAATACCCCACCGAAGAGGATTGGATGCTGTGTAAGCTCTGCACTCTCAACACCGTTGGTAAGACCAGCACAAAGCTTCCCACAGAGGAATGGAGAAAAAAACTGCTTCTGAGCGAGCATAGCCCCATAAGAACACTTAATTTCTGCATCAAAATGGTGATTCCCTACTACGTCTCGGTTCATTTTTGCCGCCATTTCATCGGAGTAACCCACTTCGTGCAGAGCCAAAGAAACGACCGTCAGGAGAACTACGATCGCACCAAAGCGCCGCAGGATTCCCCCGTATCCCACATGATGTACATAAACGCGCAGGAGCTTATGTTTATGGCTCGCCGCCGTCTGTGTATGCAGGCAGACCCCGCAACACGTAAGGTAATGAACGAGATAAAGAGAGTAGTTGAAGAACAGTGCCCCGAATTTATCGGCACGCTTGAGCCTATGTGTTCGTATCGCGGAGGCAGATGCACCGAATTCACGTCCTGCGGCCTCAACAAGCAGTTTCTGACGGGCAAGGAAGACTAAAATCAAAATAGAAACGGCAACGCAATCGCGCTGCCGTTTTTTCATTCATCGCCCCTTCAGCCCCTTGTTCGCGGGATTATTGATCACCCTTCCGTCCTTTGAAAACCGCGAGCCGTGACAAGCGCAATCCCAGCTCTTTTCGGCATCGTTCCACTTCAAAACACACCCAAGGTGAGAGCACCGCGGCG
>CAZQLJ010000126.1:2998-5421 GCA_964594085.1 uncultured Clostridium sp. | reverse complement strand
CGCGAGGCTATTGCTAAACGACAAAAGGAAATATTCAACATTGGCAGATCTGTTGCCGAGGGAGACCGATTTAACGATGAGACGATAGTGGTTTCGGGCGGTCAGCAAGGCATTGAGCTTGCTTGCAAGGTCTTTTGCAACGAGGGGGATGCGGTCATTTGCGAAAATCCCACCTTTATCGGTGCGCTGAATGCTTTTCGCTCTAACGGCGCGGCCGTTGCGGGAGTCACGCTTGAGAACGACGGTATGAACATCGATGAGCTTGAGTCGGTCATCAAGTCTACTCCGAATGCAAGGCTCATCTACGTTATTCCGACCTTTCACAATCCCTGCGGTATCACCACTTCGTACGAAAAGCGCGTGAAGATCTACGAGCTTGCGAAGAAGTACGGTCTTATGATCCTTGAGGATAATCCCTACGGTGAGCTTCGCTTTGCTGGCGAGGACATTCCCACGATAAAGAGCATGGACGAGGACGGCATCGTTATCTACTGCTCGACCTTTTCAAAGATCCTTTCGGCCGGAATGAGAGTCGGATTTGTGATCGCGCCCGAGGCGGTGACCTCCAAGATGGTAGTCTCGAAGCAGACCAGCGACGTTCACACCAATCTCTTTTTCCAGATGCTTTGCTACAGATACATGACCGAATGCGATCTTGACGGTCACATTCGTGATATTCAGGAGATCTACCGACACAAGTGCTCGCTTATGCTTGAGTGTCTTGACCGCGAGCTGCCGAGGTCGATAAAATTCACTCGTCCCGAGGGTGGGTTATTTATTTGGGGCACTCTTCCTGACGGAGTGGATGCGGTTGAATTTATTCGCAAAGCGACCGAGAGAAACGTGCGCGTAGTTCCCGGCGCTGCCTTCAACTGCGACGTAGATGCACCCTCAAATTCTTTCCGTCTCAATTACAGCACGCCCTCCGACGAGCAGATAGTCAAGGGCATTTCCGTACTCGGTGAGCTTGCGCGAGAGATGGGGCTTTGAGGAATTTTAAAAATCTTATTGACAAATCAGATTTTGTGTGCTAAAATAGTCGCATCAAACCGATGAGGAAGATTAGTAGGTCATTTCCCTTCTGTACAGAGAGCCGCGGGCGGTGGAAGCGCGGTCAGAACAAAAGGCTGAATGGACTTCCGAGGGCGAACGGAAACTGCTCTGTAAAGTGCGGGAGTATGGGAGACGGAGGTGACTCTCCGTGAAAAAAGGTCGGCATATCAGGTATGCGCAAAGAGGACGTTTTCGTCAAGCGGGGTGGCACCGCAGGAATTTTGTTTTATTCCTGTCCCTGTACTGATAGGGTTATTCTATCGTACGGGACAGGTTTTTTATTTTGTAATTATTTTTTGGAGGATACACATTATGTTTAACGATCAGAAGGTCTCTTTTTCCGGCGTTCAGCCCAGCGGAAATCTGACTATTGGAAATTATCTTGGCGCGATCAAGAACTTTTCCGCGTACTCCGATCAGTACAAGTGCTTTTACTGCGTTGTTGACGAGCACGCGATCACCGTTCGTCAGGTCCCTGCCGATCTGCGCCGTCGCACCTACGAGACACTTGCACTCTACATGGCTTGCGGTCTCGATCCCGACAAGAACACTCTTTACGTTCAGTCGCACGTAAAGGAACACGCCGAGCTTGCTTGGCTCCTCAACTGCTTCACCGGCTTCGGTGAGCTCTCTCGCATGACGCAGTTCAAGGATAAATCCCAGAAGCACGCTGACAACATCAATGCGGGTCTTTTCACCTACCCCGTGCTTATGGCGGCTGACATTCTGCTCTATCAGACCGACGTCGTTCCCGTCGGTATCGATCAGAAGCAGCACGTTGAGCTCTGCCGCGATATCGCGACTCGCTTCAACTCGATCTATCCCGACACGTTCACTATTCCCGAGCCTATTATGGCGAAGGCGGGCGCGAAGATCATGTCTCTTGCCGATCCCACGAAGAAGATGAGCAAGTCCGATGAGAACACCAACGCGGTGGTCTACATCCTCGACGACAGAGACACTATAATTCGTAAGTTCAAGCGCGCCGTTACCGACTCCGACACCTGCGTGCGCTACGCCGAGGGCAAGGACGGTATCAACAATCTGATGACTATTTACTCGGTATTCACGGGCAAGACGCTTGACGAGATCGAACGCGAATTCGACGGTAAGGGTTACGGCGACTTCAAGCTTGCGGTCGGTGAGGTATGCGCCGACGCTCTCGCTCCCGTTCAGGAGAAGTTCAAGGGCTTTATGTCCGATAAGGCTCAGCTTGAGGCCCAGATGAAGAAGGGTGCCGAGGAGGCTTCTTACGTCGCTCGCCGCACTCTCTCCAAGGTTCAGAAAAAGCTCGGATTTGTACAGGTGAGATAAGAGGCGGAGGATCTCAGGGGGGCGGGGGGATGTCGAGGAGTTTCTGAAGGGTACAG
>CAZQLJ010000126.1:0-2988 GCA_964594085.1 uncultured Clostridium sp. | reverse complement strand
GGCGGAGGATCTCAGGGGAGGGAGAGAACCCTTCTTTAAGGAAGAAGGGTTCTCTCCCTCCCCTGACCCCTCCCTCTTTCCCAAGAACCTTCGATAAAAAAGGGGTTTTTGTGACCGGATGAGGTTCTAAAAGTGCCGAATGGGTGGATTGTATTGACTTTTTGAGATGAGATGGTATAATTCAATTGGATTATCAATACAGAAAGGAAGATGAGTAATATGCAAGAACTTATAAGGGTCAAAAATCTTTCAAAGACCTTTAAGCTTTCTTCTAAACAACAAAAAATAGAAAAGACGAACGAAAAGGTTCGTCGTGCGGTCGACGGGCTTTCATTTGAGGCCTACGAGGGCGAGATCTTTGGCTTGTTAGGACCTAATGGCGCAGGTAAGACCACGACGCTTCGTATGCTTGCGACTCTGATCAAGCCCGACTCGGGAGATGCCGAGATCGACGGATACAGTGTCGTATCAGAACCCGACAAGGTTCGCCAGAGAATAGGATTTCTCACGAGTGAATTGAAGCTTGAGGAATTCTTCACACCCAACTATCTTTTCGACTTCTTCTCTTCTCTGCACGGCGTTGATCCCGAGGTGAGTGCAAAGAGAAAGGCAGAGCTTTTCAGCCGTTTCGGAATTGACAAATTTGCCGAGGTCAAGGTGGCGGATCTTTCAACGGGTATGAAGCAGAAGACCTCGCTTGCGGTCTCTCTTGTTCACGATCCCGACATTATAATATTCGACGAGCCGACCAACGGTCTTGACGTGCTTACGGCGAAGGTGGTTACCGACTTTTTGATTTCCCTGAAGGAAGCGGGCAAGACTATCATCGTATCGACTCATATTTTCAGTCTTATTGAGAAGCTTTGCGACAGAGTCGGAATAATCATCGATGGAAAAATGGTAGTTTGCGACACGCTTTCAGCTCTCTGCGGCGAAAAGACGCTTGAGGACAAATTCTTCGATATTTTCGCTGAATACACCGAGGCGAAGGGAGGCGAGGCTTGATGAAGAATTCTGCTATTTTCACTATTTTCAAAAAGGAGCTCTCTCGCTTTTTTAAAGACAGGAGAACGCTTGTGGCGCTGATTATGCCCGGTATTCTGATCTACGTGGTCTATTCTCTTATGGGCGGAGCGATGTCCGACGCTTTTGTAACGGACGAGGAATATATGCCGCAAATCGTGGCGGTCGAGCTTCCCGAGTCGGTAGGCTCGATGATAGACGGCGAGACCGCGATTCTGACCGCGGTTACCGAGGACAAGATCGGCGAGATTAAGGAGCAGATCGCAGAGGGTGAGCAGGACATTCTCGTTGTCTTCCCTGCGGGATTTGACGAGTTAGTTGCTAATTATACTCCCTCCGGCAATACTCCTGCACCGAACATTGATATTTACTACAATTCGACCTCGACCGACTCGACCACGGCATACACTTATATGGTGACCCTGCTTGATATTTACGAGTCCTCGATGACCAACAAATTTGACGTAAATATGGGTGGCGGTGCGTATGATCTTGCATCGGACGAGGATATGACGAGCATGATATTCTCGATGATAATGCCTATGCTTCTCGTTATGCTTCTCTTCTCCGGATGTATGGCGGTTGCGCCTGAATCAATCGCAGGCGAAAAGGAGCGCGGCACTATCGCGACCTTACTTATCACTCCCACCAAGCGCTCTCACATTGCAATCGGAAAGATCCTTGCGCTCTCTATTATGGCTCTGATAAGCGGCGCTTCGAGCACGCTCGGTGTCGTTCTTTCCCTTCCCAAGCTGATGGGCGACACGGTCAGCATTGACGGTAGCGTTTACGGTGTCACGGATTATTTGATGCTGGCTGTTGTGATCCTTTCAACCGTTCTGGTCTTCGTTACGGTGATATCGATCATATCCGCGTATGCCAAGTCGGTCAAGGAAGCGGGTACATACGTTACTCCTCTGATGATAGTTTCTATGCTCATCGGTCTTTCGGGAATGTTCGGCACGGTGGCAAGCAACACCGCGCTCTACTTAATACCGATATATAACAGTGTACAGAGCATGATAGGAATCTTCTCGTTCTCGGCAAGCATTCCGAATATGGTTGTGACGGTAATATCTAACATTGCCTTCACGGGAATCGGGGTGTTCGTTCTCACGAGAATGTTTAACAGTGAGAGGATAATGTTCAATAAATGATATAAAAGATCCGTTCTCCGAGGAGAACGGATCTTTTAGTTATTTCGCCTTTTTCATGGGGCGAAGGGTCTTGGGGTCTATCGCGGCGCAGACGATCACGGCAAAAATGCCTGTGAGTACGGTGGTGGGCAGCATATATGAGCTGTTATAGATCAAGGAATACACCCAGACGTTCATATTCTCGGGACCGTATGAGCCCCAGAGGATGACACCCGAGAGAAAGCTTGAGACGAAGCGGATAAGACAGACTGCGACCGCGCCGACGCAATAGCCTGCAAGACGTTTCTTGGCAAACGGCTTTGCAAAAAGGTCTGCCGCGCCCACCACTGCAAACGCTACGAGATAGTCAAGCAATATGCAGAGCACGAGCGCCCACCAAGTGCCCGCGGGGGGCACGTAGAAGCCAAGCATCATCTGAAGCAGCGAGTAGACAAATCCCGCGCCAACGCCCCAAAGCGCGCCGTGGCGGAAGGAATAATAGATTATCGGGAGCATGCTTATGGTTATCGTTCCCCCAAAGGGTAACAGCGCACTGATGCCTGTAATAGCATTGAGCCAGACACAGAGAAGCTCAAGCACGTAAGCAAGCGCCAATGACAGAGCACCCTCTGTGACACAAAGAATTCTTTTTTTCATTTGTGATTCCTCCTAAAAAATAAAAATTCATCCGCACGAAAAATCACGGTCGGATGAATTTTTTATGAGGGCGGGCGTGGCTTGCCCGATTCACAAAGCTATTCTATCAAAATCTTCCTACGCCGGTATTATCCGTATCAGGTACAAGGGTTCGGAGTTCTCCGTCTCAGCC
>CAZQLJ010000125.1:4258-5524 GCA_964594085.1 uncultured Clostridium sp. | reverse complement strand
GCGCGAATATTCCCGTGACGGCGATGATAAAGTGTAGATTAGGAAGGTTATTTTTTTCATTGAAGTTCCCTTTATGAAATGTCGTTTTTTGGAAAACATTTTGTTTGAATAGGGCGGACAACAGCAAAATCTTTGCAGATCCGCCCTTTGTTTTACCTAAAACATTGTCGTTTTTTGATTTAAGCTATATCAAGAGATCTTTTCCAAAAAGTGCTTCAACCCAACCACACGTATGTCGCTAAGCAATACTTCATCGTTGTATACTATCTCTATTTGGCTGCCCGATACCTTTGATACAACTTTCGATGCGGGGTGAACGATTATATATTTGTCGCTCGTTGCACTTGTTGCCAGCTTATCAAGATCAACGCGGTACTTTTTTATAGTGTAAACGTGATCCATCGTTGCCAAACCAACCCTCGTGTTTTTGGGATTTGTTATATATGCCGCGGTTCGCTCAATAATTATTTCTAACTGTTTACCACTTGCAAAATGATACCTTGATTTGCGAAACGGCGTTGTAAGGATTGAAACCGTGATTTCCTTCTCTTGATTCTTCAAAATCAGATCGGGTTTACAGTCGTGTAGAAATATCGAAGACAACGGACTTCGGCAATAAGCTACTTCACCGTTCCACGCACGTTTTATTTTATTCAAGCAAGAAACGCGCTTGATTATTAGAACGAGAAGGGTTACGACTATTACCGTCAGCACTATAAGGGCTATACACAAAAACGGGTCCACGCTCTACATCCTCCTATTGAAATCGGTTGATAAGCTTTGTTAAATTACTTCTCCTCAGCTACGCCCTTGATAGACGCTACGAGTCCTGCTACGTTCTGGATCTCGGAGGGGATGATGATCTTGGTTGCCTGACCGTTTGCGACCTTTTCAAGAGATTCGAGACTCTTGATCGCGATAACACCCTCGCCGGGCTTCGCTTCGTTGATCATCTTGATACCGTCTGCGGTTGCCTGCTGGATCTTGAGGATAGCCTCTGCTTCACCCTCTGCCTTGAGCACCTGCGACTGCTTCTCTGCTTCCGCACGGAGAATGCGCGACTGCTTCTCTGCCTCTGCGTCGAGGATCAAGGACTGCTTACGACCCTCGGCAAGAAGGATCGCAGAGTTCTTTTCACCCTCTGCGCGAAGGATCGCTTCACGTCTTTCACGCTCTGCCTTCATCTGCTTTTCCATCGCGTCCTGAATTTCCTTGGGAGGAATGATGTTCTTGAGCTCTACGCGGCTTACCTTGATTCCCCAAGGG
>CAZQLJ010000125.1:0-4248 GCA_964594085.1 uncultured Clostridium sp. | reverse complement strand
GAGTATCGCTCTCATCTTGGAGTTAATAACGTCGCGCGAGGTGAGTGTTTCGTCAAGCTCCATCTCACCGATGATGTTACGGAGAGTGGTGGAGGTAAGGTTTTCGATTGCTGTCATAGGGGTCGCGTGACCGTAGCAATAAAGCTTGGGGTCGGTGATCTGATAGAACACGACTGTGTCTATCTGCATTCTTACGTTATCCTTGGTAATAACGGGCTGGGGCGGGAAGTCTGCTACCTGCTCCATTTTATTTATCTTCTTGGAGATCCTATCGATGAAGGGGATCTTGAAGTGAAGTCCCGTGCCCCACGTAGCGTGATACGCGCCGAGACGCTCGATAACGTACGCTCTCGCCTGAGGAACAACGTGGATATTGGACATAATGATAATAAGAAGCAGAACTCCGATTATCGCGATCGCCGCGACAGCACCCGGGTTCATAGCCATTACGTTCATAAATAAAGCCGTTGTCATAATACTTTTTCCTTTCTTAAATCAGCTATGTAGCTTAAATTTTTTTACAGTTGAGCTTGACTCCCGAGATGCTTTCTACTATAACGTATTCTCCTATCTCGGCAGTTTCGGAATCGTCTGTCATTCGGGCACTCCAGACCTTTCCGTCGAGCTTTACCGCGCCTCTCATCTCAGGGTTGTTGATCTCCTCCTCGACTCTTGCGCGCTGACCTATCAGAAGATCGAGATCGGTCTTTGAATCGCTCTTTTTCAGTATGCGCTTTCTGATCACGGTAAACGCGAGCACGAAAAGCACGATCGAAATAGCTGCAAAGACTACTCCCTGCACCCATTCGGCTACTCCGAAAAGCGACAAAATGAGTGACACTATCGTTCCCGGCAGAAACCAGATAGCCACGAGCTCCGCCGTCGCCGCTTCGATTCCGATTGAAACGACGAACACCGCCGCCCATACGATCGTCATTACATATTCTTCCATTATTACGCCTCCTTGCTGTATTAGCAGATATGCAATCGGTTGCGATTGTTTTATCTTGGTTTAATTATATCACGCGGTCGCGTGATTGTCAATACGTTTCACGCGAAAATACTATACAAATTTTCAGTGCGATTTTAGTATATATTTCACAAAATCAGTCAATTTGCAAGCGTTTTAGCGAATATATCCATTATCAGAAGCTCGCCCGTGCTGTTGTTGATAACGAAATACTGTGGGCGGCAAGCATCCGACTCAATATCCTTTCGATAGCTTCCGTTATTCTCGTGTATCTTGTACTCAACGATGTAGACGTACTCCGCGTAGGCACTTCCCGTTTCGCTCTGCTTCGTGCTCTCGCTATATTTCGTAATTACGATATCGTAGACCTGCTGCTGTGTGAAGCTGTCGAAATGTCCGACTTCCTCGTGCACAAGCTCGTTATATGAGTCGCTATCCCCTGCTATGAGCGTTCCGATAAGCTTATATATCAGTCCGAAGCTCGCGTCGTAGTTGGAGAGCGTCTTATCGTTGACGCTGACCTGCACTCCCGAGGTGTAGCAATACTGTATCGTTCGGTCGTACTTCAGATATTCCTCGTATTCGAGTATATCGAAGTCCTCTTCCTTGGTGTCGGCAAGCTTGGAGGGGTCGACGGTATATTCTTCTCTGTCGGGCTTGCCGCCGTTGTCATTTTTGAGCAGTCCGGGGATAAGCGAGCAGACAAGCAAAAGCAAAACCGACGCTGCGAGTACGCAGATTATTATTATCTTATTTTTCTTTCTGGTGTCCGAGTTCATACGGATAATTCCCGATTTATTATCTTCGTTCATTTTAATCTCCATTTCAGAATTGATCTTTACGGTATAAGTATATCATAAAAATGCCGTCTTTGCAACAAAAATCATCGTCAATATGTTAAATTTCGGTGAAATGCGGGCGCTTCTATTTATCAATATATTAGAAATATTAAAAAAAACGAAAAAAATGTTGTTTTCCGCGCTCGGTCGTGGTATAATGTATAATGTAGTATTATTTTTCATTGTTCCTACGGAAAGGAAGTTAAAATTATGAAATATCTTGTGCTGATCCCCGATGGAATGGCAGACGAAAAAATAGAAGCTCTCGGCAATAAAACTCCCATGGAGGCCGCATGCAAGCCGAACACAGACGCGCTTTGTTTGCGCTCTACCGTTGGTTTGGTCTCCAACGTGCCCGAGGGCATGGTACCCGAAAGCGACACGGCAAATATGGCAATACTTTCCTTTGATCCCAAGGTATATTCCAAGGGGCGCTCTCCGCTTGAGGCGGTCAGCATGGGTCTTGAGATGAGGGAGGACGAGGTCGCTTACCGATGCAATATCGTCACGCTTTCCGATGAGGGTGAATACGACCAAAAGATAATGTTGGATCACAGTGCCGACGAGATCACGACCGCCGAGGCTGACGAGCTTATCAAGGCTCTCGACAAGGAGCTTGGAAATGAGATCCGTCGCTTTTACACGGGTGTCAGCTACCGTCACTGCATTCTTTGGCAGGGTGGCTGTGACACATACAATTTTATGCGCCCCCACGACATTCTCGGTCAGTGCATAAAAGATTATCTTCCCTCGGGGGAGGACGGCAAGGTCTTTTACGAGCTGATGCGCGCGAGTTGGGATATTCTTGATCGTCATCCCGTGAACGAGGTGCGCCGCGCACGCGGTCTTCGTCCTGCAAACTCGATCTGGCTCTGGAGCCCCGGCAAAAAGCCTGCGCTTCCCTCCTTCAAGGAAAAGTGGGGACTTGATGCGGCGGTCATCTCGGCAGTCGATCTTATCAAAGGCATTGGTCTTTGCGCGGGAATGAAGTCTATCGACGTTGAGGGTGCTACGGGTAACGTACATACCAACTACGACGGCAAGGCGCAGGCGGCGATCTCGGCATTCAAGGACGGCGCAGATTACGTTTATATTCACGTTGAGGGTCCCGACGAGTGCGGTCACCGCGCAGAGATCGAGAACAAGGTGCGCGCTATCGAGCTGATAGACGGCAAAATTCTTGCTCCCGTTTACGAATATCTGAAGGGCTGCGGCGAGGATTTCAAAATAATGATCCTGCCCGACCATCCCACCCCCGTGCGCTTACGTACTCACACGATCGACCCCGTGCCCTTTATGATCTACTCTTCAAAGGAGGAAAAGGTCGGTTGCGCGACGTTCTCCGAGGGCGAGGCGGCGAAAACAGGACTTTACGTACCCCACGGCTACGAGCTGATGAATCTACTCATAGAAAAATAAATTACCGCCGTTCTTAGCGGCGGATCGGAGATCTTTATGAACAACGAACCCATTACAAATCAGGATCTGCAAAACGAGACTCCCAAAAAGGAGAGGACTGGATTTTTGAAGTCGATCTTCGACTACGTCGAAATTCTCGCGATCTCGGTGCTTGCGGTCTTGCTTGTCTTTACCTTCTGCTTTAGGATCTGCCGAGTCGACGGCAATTCTATGAACAATACTCTGATCCACGAGGAAAGACTGGTCACGACCAATCTTTTCTATACTCCCAAGCAAGGCGACATAATTGTTTTCCACCTTTCAAACGAATATTACACCCAGCCGCTTGTCAAGCGAGTAATTGCGCTTGGCGGTCAGGAGGTAAGGATCAATTTTACCGAGGGCAAGGTCTACGTTGATGGCGAGCTTCTCGAGGAGGATTACGCATACGTTAAAGGCGAAAAATACTCGATAAGAAGCGATTTTCAAAAGGAATATATGCATCGCGAGAGCGACGGCAGCGTTTGGTTTATCGCGACCGTTCCCGAGGGCAAGGTCTTTGCTATGGGAGATAATCGAAACGGCTCGACCGACTCGCGTGCTTATCTCGTCGGCTTCGTGGACGAGGACTGTATTCTCGGCAAGGCGATCATACGCCTCTCCCCCTTTACCGTTTTTAATTGATAAAATTTAGAAATTGAGGTGACTATCTATGCCATCTGAACAGATACAGTGGTTCCCCGGGCACATGGCGAAGACTCGGAGAATGATATCGGAAAATCTCAAAAACGTTGACATCGTTATTGAGATCCTCGATGCGCGCATTCCCCACTCCTCCAGAAACCCCGAGATCACAAAGCTTATCGAAAATAAACCTTCGCTAATAATTCTCAACAAGGCATCGCTTGCCGATCCTGCGCAGAACAAGCTCTGGCAGGAGTATTACAGCACCGCAAATACCTCTTGTATTCTCGTTGACTGTCTTTCGGGCGAGGGACTTTCCAAAATACTCCCTGCTATCAAGGAGCTGCTTCGCGACAA